>JAIRNH010000026.1 GCA_031258155.1 Helicobacteraceae bacterium
ATCAAACGGATAGATTACGACTCCTTTGGAAATATCCTATCTCAAAGTAATCCAACTCCTTCGGTTACCGCCCTAGACAATCTGGATATTCCTATAGGCTTTGGAGGAGGACTATACGATAGGGATACAAACTTAATAAGGTTTGGATACAGAGACTACGATCCCTTTATAGGACGATGGACGGCTAAAGACCCGATTGACTTTATGGGAGGACAAGGTAATCTCTATGTTTATGTAGGGAATGATCCGATAAACTATGTTGATCCGACTGGGGAGTTTTGGCAGGTTATAATTGGAGGTATTATCGCATACTATCTGGTAGACGTTATCCTTGATACATATGAATATTTAATACAAGCAAAAATAAAGATCGATAATCCACAGGGCATTGGCTCGCCAGAACATCGCGATCAATTACGCGGCGCATTGGATGACACTGCGGGGTTCTGTCGGGAAAATGCGCCTATATCACCAATTGGCAATCCAGTGCGGTTAATACCGCTTCCAAAAAATGAGCATAACAAGCTATTTGATATTGGATATGAATTTGGTAACGATCTAATGAGAAACAATCAAAGTCAAGGCAATGGTAAACAATAACTGTAGATAATATGCGAGCTTGTCGGTTATGTATACCAAATTGACTTAATAAAATGGAGAAAACCAAAGCAATGAAGCGGTTAAGCACATATAAAACGCCGTTGATATTATTTTTGTTCCTTTCGATATTATGGATCGCTAATAATATTTATCATGTGCTTCCGCTCAAAATATATTACTATTTTGTTAACGGACAAACAATTACGCTTGAACGTTATAAAGTAAATCTGCCGTTCCCGCAATGGGTTTATGTTGGCAAAAACGAGCTTTTATTTGTCATAAGCTCCGATAAAAACAATTTTGCCGAGATAGCAATAGATTATAGAAATGTAGATATTGACCATCTATTAACTACATGCGATCAAATACAAAAAGAGCAGAAAACATATAAAAATATAAGCGGAACAGAATATCTATGCTATCAAGCCGATATTGGCGTAACGTTATATTTTCTATCAAGCGATAATTTTTTCTTTTTAAGAACCGCAAACTATCAAAATGATACTCTCTTGTATAAAATGTTATTTGACTCTATTACAGTTGCTGAATACAAAGATACGACAACAGATCATAACCTAACGTCAAATAACAATAGTAAGATTTCAAACAAGCAGGCAAGCTATGTCCAAAAGCCCCTCTAATCTAACCGCTCAATTCTCAAACGCAACTACTCCCAATCTCTCTTTAGAGGAAGTTGATATTCCGCTAGGCTTTGGAGGAGGACTATACGATAGGGATACAAACTTAATAAGGTTTGGCTATAGAGACTACGATCCCTTTATAGGACGATGGACGGCTAAAGACCCGATTGACTTTATGGGAGGACAGGGTAATCTCTATGTTTATGTAGGGAGTGATCCAATAAACTATGTTGATCCGACTGGGGAGTTTTGGCAGGTTATAGTTATAGTGGCTATAGCTGCTCCTATTGCTTATAATATTTATAAGTTTATCGCAAATACAATGGACAACATAAAGGAACCAACGCCAATTCGTGGTAAAAGTTGGGGGGAATTGCAAGGGATAGATAAAGGACACAAAGACGATCTAAAAAATGCGTGCGATGAAGCCGCAGATTTAGGACGCGCTTTAACGGGAACACTACCAACTTTGGGCATTCCAGTATCTGGCGCAGCTTCACTCGGTCTGACCGCTACCGATAGCGCATATCAGTATTTACGAGATCGAGAACGGCAAAAAGAACAAAAATGAAGACATTAGCGCAAACGTTAAGAGATGGGAAAAAAGCTTATATTATATTATTTATAATAAGTTGCTCTATATCAGTTATAATACATTATTTTGGTTTTTTCTTTATTCAATTGTGTTTTTATCTGAAAAATGGCAATCTCATCGACCTTAAATATTATTATGTTGAACTGCCATTTCCCAAGTGGGTTATTTCAGGTAACGATAATTTTGGCTATGCCGTATCTGCAAAAAATGATTTTAGTTATGCAATATCTACAGCAGAAAACGAATCTATCGACATTGCAATTTCAAGGCGCGTTGGGCAGCCGAACGATCCAGATTCTGAAATGGTATCTACAATATTACGCTGGAAAGCGTTAGCAATAACTTTTGTTAGTTATAAGGAAGTTGAAGGAACAAAGTATCTTTATAAGGGATTAGAAGGAAAATACGTTATGCTTTTTCTTTCAGACGATAGACGTTTTTATTTAATTGTTACTTCATACGATCCTACCGAAGAAAACGAAAAATATTTAGATTTACTACTTAATTCCGTTAAAAAGAAGCCCGATGTCTAAAATTGTTTCATTAGCTAAACTTTACGATAAGAAAGGTAACTTCGCTAGATTTACCTACGCTACCGATAGAACGCCTATTCAAATGGATTACAAGGAGAAGTCCGAGACAATAAATAGATACAATCGGGAGGCATAAGGCAATGGTATTTCCAGATATTCATACGCAACGTACGATAAGAATAAATGCTTTTGATTGAGTTGATCGCATTTTTTTTAATCGATACTCCTTATGAAGGACATTATGGAGTAGAATATGCCACAGTTTATTATCTAAATTTATTTAACGAAACTCATATAGAAACCGAAAAATTTGTTATAGAAACGCCAAAATTTACTTGGCGTAAGCGCTCTAAAGATCAAAATTATTTCATAGGACTATTTGAAGAGGTGAATAATTCAAGAGATTTTCCGTCAATAGGACATGTTGACCTATCGGACAGTAATTGTAGTTTGGAGATAGTATTCCCTGTTTTTTTGCAAAACTCGTCCAAAATATTTTACAGAAACGATAAACGACTGGGAAGCGGAAATATACGAATGCGAGGATAAAGAAGACAATAATAACATGAAAAGGTTTATTAAATATGAATGCGAGTCTTTTTGGTTGTTTTCATATCGCGATATTTTCAAGCCTCAATTTGATAAATTCTTTCAAGGCGTTCGTCTTAAAGACCAAAACGCTTCAAACTTCAATTCCGCCGTCTTTCTATAAACAAGTTTCATGCGTCGCGCAAGAGCGATCTTTGCGGATTTTGGCTCTTTTTGGCACAATCAGGGTTAAAAACGGGGTCAAATGAAAACGGAGCGCAAACGCTACGAGGTTGTCGGCACGGTTCAAGGGGTCGGTTTTCGCCCTTTTGTTTATCGGCTGGCAAACGAGCTAAAACTATGCGGCAAGGTCTATAACGACGGCTTTGGCGTAATAATAGAAGCGCAAGGTAAAAGCGAGGCGCTCGCCACGTTTGAAAAACGGCTAACGGCGGAAAAACCGTCTATGGCGGTTATTTTTCGCGTCGCGGGTCAATCGATCGCGCTTCAAAACGATTCGGCGTTCGCGATTGAGCAAAGCCAAAGCGCAGAAACGATCGCGGCGTATATTCCGCCCGATACCGCCATCTGCGCGGAGTGCGAGCGAGAGCTTTTTGATCCAAGCGATCGACGCTATCTGCACCCGTTTATCTCCTGTTCTCATTGCGGCGCAAGATACACGATCGTGGAAAATCTGCCCTACGATCGCGCCGCTACCTCTATGAACCGCTTTACAATGTGCGAAAAGTGCCAAAAGGAGTATAAAAATCCGAATGATCGCCGCTTTCACGCGCAGCCGATCGCGTGTAACGATTGCGGCTCGGTTTTGACGCTGTTAAACGCGGCGGGCGATACGATCGCGCAAAGAAACGAGGCGATCGAGAAAGCCGCCGAAGCGATCGAAAACGGAGCTATCGTCGCGATAAAAGCGTTAGGCGGCTATCAACTCTGCTTAGACGCAAAAAACGACGAGGCGTTGAAAGCTATCAGGGCGCGCAAAAACCGCCCGCTTAAACCGTTCGCCGTTATGTTCGCGTCGATCGACGAGATCGAAAAACAAGCGATTGTAACCGACGCGGATCGAAAGCTGTTAATGTCAAATCGCCGCCCGATCGTCCTGCTAAACAAAAGCGAAGCGTATAATCTTAGCGCGCTCGTCGCGCCGCAAATAGATCGCGTCGGCGCGGCGCTGCCAAGCTCGCCCATTCAGTATCTGCTTTTGAAGCGGCTAGAACGCGCGCTAATCGCCACGAGCGCCAACATTTCTGACGCGCCTATCATTATCGACGAAAAGAGGCTTTTCGCCGCGCTAGGCGGCGTTTTTGATCTCGCGCTCACGCATAATCGCGCGATTATCAACGCGTGCGACGACAGCGTAACGCAAACAATCGCCGATCAAACGATTATGATTCGGCGCGCTAGAGGCTTTGCGCCCGAAGCGTGCGTTCTGCCGCGCAAACTTGATCGTCCCGCGCTCGCGTTGGGCGCGCAACAAAAAAATACGATTGCGATCGGTTTTAATAGAAGCGCGATCGTAAGCCCGCATATAGGCGATCTCTTTTCGGTCGAAGCGACGGATTACTTTGAGCGGGCGATAACGACGCTAAAACGGCTATATCGTTTTGAGCCGCAACGCGTGATTTGCGATTTACATCCGCGCTATTTTACGACCGAATTCGCCAAAACGCTAAATCTGCCGATCGCGCGAGTTCAACACCACCACGCGCACGCGCTCGCGGTTATGGCGGAGTATCGATTGACGTCTAGCGTTCTGGCTATCGCGTGGGACGGTTCGGGATACGGAACGGACAATACGATCTGGGGCGGCGAATTTTTGATAGCCGATTATGGCGGTTTCAAGCGAACGGCGCATATAAAGCCGTTTGGGTTAATCGGCGGCGAAGCGGCGATCAAAGAACCAAGTCGCATTGCCGCGTCGCTTTTATACGAGGCGAAAATCGATAGCCCGATTCTCTCTTGCAACTATAAAACAATGCTTTCAAAACGGCTTAATTCGCCGCTTACAAGCTCGATCGGACGACTTTTTGACGGCGTTGCGTATCTCGCGGGCGTTCAAACGCGATACGGTTTTGACGGACAAAGCGGACTAATGCTGGAATCGCTTTTCGACGCGAAAGAAAAACGGGGCTATCCGTTCGAGGAAAAAAATGGCGTTATAGATTGTTCGTATATGATACGCGAGATAACAAAAAGCGCTAACGCGCGCGAGATCGCCAGCCGTTTTTTCAATACGCTTTGCGCGATCGCGGCGCAAATCGCGGCGCCTTACGATCTGCCAATCGTTTTATGCGGCGGGGTATTCCAAAATAAAACGCTTGCTAATATGCTGTTGAATAAACTACGCGCAAGCGGAAAAATGGTCTATTTATCTGAAAAATTTCCGCCAAACGACGGCGTGATCGCGCTTGGGCAATTGGCGTATGATAAGGAGTAACACATGGACGAGACAATCAGGTTTAGCGTATCGCTTCCAAAGGCGTTATTAGACGCGCTCGATCAAAAAATTATCGCTAAAGGCTACGATTCGAGAAGCGAGTTTGTGCGCGATCTTATCCGCGAGCAGATCGCCGCCGAGCGATGGGAAGACGAAACGGCGGAGGTTTTTGGCAACCTAACGCTTATCTACGATCACCACCAGCGAGAGCTAAGCGCGAAGATGATCGATCTCGCGCACCACTCGACGACGAACGTGCTATGCTCTACTCACGTTCATCTCGATCATTGCAACTGCATGGAATCGATTATTCTCAAAGGCAAACCAAGCGAAGTTGAAGCGGTCGCGACGCAAATAGGCGGTTTGCGCGGCGTGAGGCTTGCCAAATTAACCCGCGTCAGCCGTTTAGAACACTAGCGATCGGCGCATTAAGCGACTATAACCGCGTCAAAAAGCTGTCGGTAGGCGTTTTCGGCGGTTAAAAGCGAGCTAAAAGTCGGCTAATTGACGGGGCAAACGCTATTAACGCCCCCATCTTCCTCGCGAAACAAGCAACGTATAATCGGCGAAGGAATTCTAGGCTTTTGGCAATTTGTCCAATCGCTTTTTCGCGCCCTCTATCGTATTGTGATCGGGATAGAGCTTGATTAACGTTTCGTAGAACTTGCGCGCGTCGGCGTTATTTTTTAACCGTTCGTGGCAAATGCCGGAATAGTATAACAGCACGGGCATATACTTCGCTTTGTTGTCGGCTCCAGCGCTGGCTTTGAACGCCTCTAACGCCTTTTCGTTATTCTCTTGAAAGTAATAGACCGTCCCAAGATAAAACGAGGTTTCGGCGCTCTTATACTGCTTGCCGAGCAGATAGCTTAGGCGGTTATAAGCCGCGTCGTATTCTCTCGCGTCGATCTGTTTTCTAGCCTCGCTTAAAACCGCTTCGGGTTGTTGCCCTTCAAATTCGCTTACGCCTCCCAAAGCCCTGACGGTCTTTTCGAGTTGCGATTTAGTAACGGTGTTTTCAAGCGCTTTAGCCAGCTTTTCCTGATTTTTCGCCTGATCGCTAAGCGATTTATTAACCTGTTTCTCCAGCGAGTCTTGGCGCGAGCTAAGCGCGTCTAACTGCTTTTTGTTTTTCGCCTCGCTATCGACGGCAAACTTTACCTGTTCTTCGTATGTTTTTGAATCGCGCCTAAGCGTAGCAAACGCCTCGGCGTTGGCTTTGTTTATCGCGCTCATTCCCTCTACGAGTTCGGATAGCTTATCGACCTGTTGCTCAAGCGTAAGAACGCGCTTTTCCAGACGCTCAATAGTCTGCCTATTCGCGCGAATAGTCTTTTCGTTTTCGGTCAATCCGTACGGCGTAGCGCTATTGGCGTTCCCCGCGCGAAAAGCCGAAGGTTCGGCGGCGAGCGCGACGCTCGCCGTCAAAATAAATGCAATTGTTCGACGCATTCGCCGTTATTGAAGAGTGGTTACTTCAACGCGACGATTTTGCCGCCAACAACTAGAGTTGCTTTGCGTGCAAACCGGATTGGATTCGCCGTAGCTAATCAACGTTATCTGATCGACGTTTACGCCAGCTTTGACAAGCGCGTCTTGAACGCTTTTCGCTCTGCGAAGACCCAAAGCGTAGTTATACTCTTCGGTGCCCCATTCGTCGCAGTTGCCTTCGATCCTGAAGGTAACGTCGCCGTTGGACGAGATTGCGCTTCCGATGTCGCCGATTGCGCCGTCTTGATCGGCGCGAATTTCGTATTTGTCGAAGTCGAAATACACAACCGGCAGTTTTTCTCCGCTATACGAAACCGTCTCTTCGGTTTCCTCTACGCCTTCTTCCGTCGTAACCTCAATGGTTTCGTCAACGGTTTCGTCCGTTACGACCTCTTCCGTTTGCTCGTCCGCAGGTTCAACGTTCTGCTTGTCGCCGCAGCCGGTAAAAGCAACCAAAGTCGCCGCCAAAATGCTCGTGAAGATGAGCTTCTTCATCTCCTTACTCCTTTTTTGATTTAAACGCTACTATCATATCCTAGCGATAGTTAAAAATAGGTTAAAAAACCGCGCGAATTGCGATTAATTGTTCAATATAGCCGCTTTTTACCGACCTAAATTAGAGATTACGGGCATTTAGCGAAACTCGCCGTCCAAACGGCGACGCAACCGAACCTTATATATTGCCGCGCGCGTAACTACCGCAGATCGCCCGCCTTCAATTGGTCGAGTTATAAACGCGTGATCGCCCCGCCCCACGCGCCCTCTTTCGCGCTTATACCCGCGCGAGAGAACGCGACAGAGCCGGGCAAACCGAGCTTTTAGCGCCTCCGCGAGGGGGGGGGAGCTTCCGTTCCCCCTTAAAAACGAGCGGTTACCAGTCGATCGCCTGAATCGAGCCTTCTAAAGGAAAAAGAAAGCTCTTGTTGTAGGGCAAACGAATAATAGCCAACGCGCTTTCCTTGCCGCGTCTGATCTCTTTGGTGTGCAAGATCGTATCGCCGGAATTTGAAAATCGCGGAAAATTATTCTTACCCGTAGTAGTTAGCTGCCTAATGTAGTTGCTTTTCGTCGATACAAGATAGAGATTGAAGGTGTTTTGCGCAAACTCGCTATCCGTATCGCGGCTAACAAAAACCGCGTAGTGCTTCCACGTGGTAACGTAGTTGTTATTGCGCCCTTTGAATACATACTGCATCGCCGCTTCGGGATTTTTCATCGACGCGTAGAAAATTTCGGGATAGCCCAACCGATCGGTTACAAACACAAACGCGCCCTCGTCGTCGATATAGTGCCCGTTGACGTCGATACCCCTGAAATTGGTTAGCCTTCGTAGTTTTTTGGCGCTTACGTCAAACTCAAACACGTCCGGCTGATCGTCTCGCGCCATCGTTAGCAACAGCTTTTTGCCGTCTTTGCTCACATCGGAGCAAACAAGCATGCCCTCGCTGTCGATAATCTTGGTTTTCGCGCCCGTTTTCAGATCGACCTTGTAAAGCGTGGGTTTTTTGTCGTAGTGCGTGTAATAATAAGAGGTTTGTTTGCTATCCGCCCATTTAGGAAACACGTTAAAGCCGCCGCGAACGATCGTTTGGCGGTATGTCAAAGAGTAGTCGGCGATCATAATCTCCGTCTGCTTAGGCGAGGTTTGGCGCGACAAAAGCACGAAACGATTCATCCACTCCAAGCCGCCTACGCCCATCTTGTTGGCTAAATCCATAACGAAATGGTGCGATAAAAAGACGTAGCGATCCTCTCTTGAAACCTTATAAGGTTGCGAAAACAGCAGTTTTTTGGATTTAATATCATAAACCTGAACGCGAATGCCTACTTGCGTTCCCTCGTAAAACAGTTCGTAACGAATTAGCTGATGCAAACCGGCGTTTTGATAGATCGGACTATCAAAAGCCACGTTTGCTCCGGCTCCTTCCGGCGAAGGCAACACGTTGTAAAAACCAGCCGTCTTTAGATCGGCTTCGATCATCTTGCCGATCTTAACGTCCATCTGCGATCTGGTTCGGCTTTTAGACTCCACCGCTACGTTCAGCGACGATCTAGCCTCCTTGATAATCTCCAGCGTAGCGTCGGCGGCAAAAAGCCGAGTCGATACTAACAATAGACACGCTATTAGCAATCGCATTATTTCTCCTCCCTAACCTGAAAGTCGATGTTTATCGTCAGAGCCCTTGGCGGCGGCTCCAATTTAGATTGACGAGCCTGCTCCAAAGCCGCTATCAACCTATCTCTAAAGAACGGATCGTCCGGCGCGCCTACTATACGATAGGTAAAATCGCCGCCTCGATCTACGCGCAACTCAATTCTCGCGATCTTACCCAAATCGCTATTTCTTATCTGCCACGCGTTATATATCCGTTTATACAGCTCTTTGTAGTATTGCGCCTCAAGCGGCTTTTGCGCGGCGACCTCTCGTTGCGCGGATCTAGCGGAGTTAATCGCGCTAAAGGCGGAAAGCTCCGGTCTGTTAGTCTTTGTCTGCGTTCCGTCTTTATCTAAATCGTCAAGACTAAAATTTGGCAAAGCTACTCTGCCCGCGTTAGCCGTAGGATTTGGCGGCAACAAATCCTCCGGTTTGACAGTGGCGTTAGAATCGCCAAACAGCTCCTTAATAGCGTCGGCTACGCTTTTTTCCTGAGCGACGGACGCGTCGTAAGGCATTTCGATCTCCTCAATCAACTCGATCGATTGCGACGTTAAGGACTTCAACCATTCCTCGTCTATCTCAAAATCTTCCATAAGTTCGGCGGGAGAAAAAGAGATAACGGGAACGCGGTAGAGCATAAAAGTCATCAAAGCCGCAAAAAAAACCGAGCAGAACGCGACGGAGATTGTTCCGCTTAAACAAAACCAGCCCGCATGGCTATTGCTATCCATCAGTTATCAGCGCGATCTGCGTAAATCTCGCCGCTTTTACGCTTTTAAGAATATAGATAATCTCTTTGTAGTTCAGATCGCCGTCAGCGGCGATCAGTATTTTGTGGTTGCGATCGGGAAATTGATTGGCATATAGCACAAAACTGTCGGGAAAGGAGTCGTATTCAAACTTCTGCTTGCCCACCCACACGTCTTTTTTCGCGTCGATACGAATAACGATCGAGGCGGTTTCGCCGATCGGCGTCTGCTTGCTGCCTTTTGGCAACGCGATGCGTTCCTCAAAAAGCAACATGGGCATAGTCAGCATCAAGATTGCCACTAACACCAACATTACGTCCACAAGAGGCGTAATGTTTATCTCAGGTTTTTCTTCCCAGTCCATAATTAAGAGCGCGAGACCAAAATGTCTATTTGGACTTTGATTGCGTTCGTTACTTCGTATGCCTTGCGTTTAAGCAACAAATGCGTCCAATACGCCGGTATCGCTACGATAATCCCCATCGCGGTGATAACCAGCGCTTCGCTAATAGCGGGCGCGACAATCGAGAGCGTTACCCCCTCTTTGAAACCCGCGAAAGCCTGCAAAATACTTACGATCGTTCCAAAAAGCCCCACAAACGGCGCGGTCGAAGCCACCGCCGAAAGCGGCGTAAGCAACGAGGTGGCGTCTTTCGTCGCCGATTCGTATGCCGCTTTCATCAGTTGCGGACCGAAACTCTGACGCGAGCATGGAAACAACGAAGAGTCGAAATTAGGTCTTTCCGCGCCGCTAAGCAAAGCCTGCATCGAGCTGTTCTCGCGTTTAAGCCAGCCTCTTAGAACAAAATAGCGATACAGAAAAACCCAAACCACTATTATCGAATACAAAAACAGCCAAGCGGCGACGATTATGGCGACCGTTCCGGCGGAATCAAACCAAGCGAGCAATTTTCACTCCTTAATTATAGTTGAGAGCGCGCCGAAGTCTCAATTTTGGACTCGACCGCCGATAAAAGCAAGCGCGAATCATGCGCCTCGCGCAAAAGTTGTTTAGCCGCGTCCAGCGCTTTGGCGACTTCGCTTTCGTTTTCGCCCATAATCGGCACCGCGCCGTCCACCAACACAATCATGTTATCCGCGGCGATCTCGGCGTAGCCGGCGTTGATTGCGACGCTCTCTACGCTATCGTCCTCTTTCTGTATGTCGATCACGCCCGCCGCAAGCAACGAGACAAGCGAGGCGTGATGCGGCAGAACGCCAAACTCGCCGTCGGCGCCGGGCAGAGTTACGCTTTTAACGTTTCCTGCGAAAACCTTGCCTAACGGCGTGATTACTTCAAGATGTAAAACGCCCATCGCGTCTCCTTTTACGCTTTAGCTTTAAGCGATTCCGCCTTAGCCGTTACCTCGTCGATACCGCCGACCATATAAAACGCCGCTTCGGGCAGCGCGTCGTATTTGCCTTCTAACACCTCTTTAAACGCCTTGATCGTATCGCTTAGCGGCACGTATTTTCCCGCGCTACCCGTAAAAGTTTCGGCGACAAAGAACGGCTGAGAAAGCAGTCTTTCAACCTTGCGGGCGCGATAGACGACGAGCTTGTCGTCTTCGGATAGCTCGTCCATGCCTAAGATCGCGATAATATCCTGCAAATCTTTGTATTTTTGCAAAGTTTTCTGAACGTTTCTGGCGACCGCGTAGTGTTCCTCGCCCACAATTTGGGGATCGAGCAGGCGACTTGTGGAACCAAGCGGATCGACGGCGGGATATATCCCCTTTTCGGCGATACGTCGTTCAAGCACGGTCGTCGCGTCAAGGTGGCTAAACACCGAAGCGGGCGCGGGGTCTGTCGGGTCGTCGGCTGGGACGTAAACCGCCTGAACGGAGGTAATAGAGCCTTTTTTTGTCGAGGCGATCCGCTCCTGAAACGATCCCATTTCGCGCGCTAACGTTGGTTGATAGCCCACCGCCGAAGGAATACGCCCAAGTAGAGCGGACATTTCGGAACCGGCTTGCGCGTAGCGGAAAATGTTGTCGATAAACATCAGCACGTCAAGCCCCATCTCGTCGCGGAAATACTCCGCCATCGTTAAACCGGTAAGCGCTACGCGGTTTCTGGCGCCCGGCGGCTCGTTCATCTGCCCGTAGCACAGCGCCACTTTATTCAATACGCCGCCCTCTTTCATCTCGTGGTAAAGGTCGTTGCCCTCGCGCGTGCGCTCCCCCACTCCGGCGAACACGGAGTAGCCGCTATATTTATATGCGACGTTGTGGATTAGCTCCATAATGATCACGGTTTTACCCACGCCCGCGCCGCCGAAAAGACCGACCTTGCCGCCCTTTGGATACGGCGCCAGCAGATCGATAACCTTTATGCCCGTTTCAAAGGTTTCCGTTTTTGTGCTTTGGTCTTCAAAGCTAGGCGGATCGCGGTGAATCGGCCATCTAGCGGTAACGTTCACCTCGTCGCCCTCGTCGATCGCTTTGCCCGTAACGTCAAAAATACGCCCAAGCACAACTTCGCCGACCGGAACGGAGATAGGTCCGCCCGTAGCCGTCGCTTGCGCGCCGCGCGTCAATCCGTGCGTGCCGTCCATAGCGATCGCGCGAACGCGCTTGTCGCCCAAGTGCATAGCGGTTTCGCAAACTAATTTACGCTTCGCGTCGCCATGCTCTATCTCAATCTCTATAGCTTCGTTGATCTGTGGTAGGTAGTCGTCAAACGCGACGTCAACCACCGGACCGGTAATTTGAATAACTTCGCCGATTTTTCCAGCCATTGTCTTCCTTTCAAAATTATTTCATTGCTTCCGCGCCGCTGACGATCTCGCTAAGCTCGGTCGTGATCGCCTCTTGGCGGGCTTTGTTGTATTGCAACGTAAGCGCTCTAGCCAACTCTTTGGCGTTTTTCGTGGCGCTCTCCATAGCCTGCATTCTAGCGCTATGTTCCGCCGCTAGAGAGTCGATCAGCGCGTAGTAGAGGTTGAACTCCACGTAACGATCCACCAAAGAGTTAAGAATAGATTCGTCGCCCTTTGGCTCAAATTCAAGCAACGAACGCTCCTCGATCGGCTCCACGCGATTTATATCTACGGGCAGCAAAAGCACTTCGCGTATCTCCTGCGAAATCATATTCCTAAAGCCGTTGTATATTAGCGCCACGCGATCGGTAAGCCCTTTCATATAGTCGTTAGCCGATTTTGCTATATGCTCTTTGGCTCTCTCAAAATTAGGCGCGGAGCTTAGCCCGATCGTCTCGTCGTATAACTCCACATGGTTAAACCTAAAATACTCGACTCCTTTTTTGCCTATGCCGCGAAGCCGAACCTTAATCTTGTTTTCGCGGTATTCCTCCAGCTTCTGACTCACCGTTTTGATCGTGCGGTAGTTAAAGCCGCCGCACAATCCCTTGTCCGCCGTAACAAAGATCAGATCGATCTTCTCCGCCTTTTCGTTGGAAGCGAAATATCTGCTTTCGATCCCTCCTACGCGATAGGTTTCAATCTGTCTAGCGATAGTGGAAAGCATTTCGTTCAGCTTTTGGGAATAGGCGCGAGACTGCATGGCGATCTCTTGCGAGCGTTTAAGTTTTACGGTTGAAACCAGCTTCATAGCCGAAGTGGTTTTTTGCGTGTTATTAACGCTCTTTATTCGCCGTTTAATATCCTTTAATGCCGCCATATCTTAACCCTAATTCGCGTTAAATACGCTTAGGAAATCCTCCAAAGCCTTTTTTAGTTCCGCTTCGGCGTCCTTATCAAGCTGCTTTTTGGAGCGAATGCTCTCTAGAATATGCGGATATTTCGCTTCTAAGAACGGATAGAGTTCCGACTCAAAACGACCGACCGCGCTAACGGGAACGTTGTCTAAATAGCCCCTAGAGGCGGCGAAGATAACCGCGACCTGCTTTTCTACCGCGAGCGGCGAATAGGGCGGCTGTTTAAGCGCCTCGACCATCTTTTGCCCGCGCTCTAGCTGTTTGCGGCTCACCTCGTCAAGATCGCTGGCAAATTGGCTAAAGGCTTGTAGCTCTCTAAACTGCGCCAAATCGCCTTTAAGCGATCCCGCGACCTGCTTCATCGCCTTGACTTGAGCCGCGCCGCCGACGCGCGAAACGGAAATACCTACGTTAATGGCGGGTCTAACGCCGGAGTTAAACAGATCGGTTTCTAGGAATATCTGTCCGTCCGTGATAGAGATAACGTTCGTTGGGATATACGCCGAAACGTCGCCCGCCTGCGTTTCCACGATCGGAAGCGCCGTTAAACTCCCCGCCCCTTTCGCGTCGCTCATCTTCGCGGAGCGTTCCAAGAGACGCGAATGCAGATAGAACACGTCGCCGGGATACGCTTCGCGTCCGGGAGGGCGGCGCAATAGTAGCGACATCTCGCGATAGGCGACGGCGTGTTTAGATAGATCGTCGTAGATAATCAGCGCGTGGCGCGAACTATCGCGGAAATACTCGCCCATCGTAACGCCCGCGTATGGCGCGAGATACTGCATAGCCGCCGATTCGCTCGCCGCCGCGCTTACGATAATCGCGTAATCCATAGCGCCGTGTTCTTCCAGCCTACGGACGACTTGAGCCACCGTGCTTTGTTTTTGACCAATAGCGACATAGATACAGACGACGTCCTGCCCCTTCTGGCTGATAATCGTATCCACCGCGACCGTCGTTTTACCCGTCTGGCGATCGCCGATAATTAGCTCGCGCTGTCCGCGACCGATCGGCACAAGCGCGTCGATCGCCTTAATACCCGTTTGCAACGGCTCGTGAACAGACTTCCTCGCCATAATACCGGGCGCTTTCTCCTCTACGAAACGTATTTTCGCCGCCTCGATCGGACCTTTACCGTCGATTGGCTCTCCCAGCGCATTGACCACGCGACCGATCATACCGTCGCCGACGGGAGCCGATAGCAGTTTGCCCGTGCGTTTAACCGCCGTTCCCTCTACAATCGCCGTCGCCTTGCCAAGCACGACGACGCCCACGCTGTCCTCGTCGAGGTTTAGCGCGAGACCTTTTTCGCCGCCCTCAAACTCGACGATCTCTTCCGCCATAATATTTTTTAGCCCGTAAACCCTTGCGATGCCGTCGGCAATCGATACGACTTTGCCGACCTCTTGAATATCGAGTTTCAGTTCAAAGTTTTCGATTCGATCGCGAATGATCGCGCTAATCTCTTCCGTTTTAAGCGCCACAATTACCCCTTTCTTAGTATTGTTGATTATAGTCCGCGCAGAATATGCCCCAAAATCTGGGAGCTAATTCGCGTTTTTGAAAAATCGACCTCTACGCCGAGATCGTCGATCGCCGCCCTTACTCCGTCGTATCGGCGGTTAGACTGCGTTAGTTTGATCTCCGCGCCAAGCCGTTTGGTTAGAGATTTAGCTAGAGCGTCTAACTTCGCCTTGTCGATCGGAGTTTGCGCGTCCACGATCCCCTCGTAAGACGAACGTTTGCCCGCAAGCGCGATCTTAACCTCTTTAACGATATGCGGCAAAGCGCATAAACGATTTTTTTCGGCAAGCAGGGCGATTAGATTGCTCAGCTTAGTTAAGGACGGCGAAACGCTCGCCTCTTGCTTGCTCGTTTTTTGCGAGCCGCTATTTGATTCGCGTCTTGGCGCGGCGCCAAACGCCGAGACGATCGCGTTTACTTTCTCGGCGTTTGGCATAAGAGGAGATTTAATCTTCTCCGTAAATTTTTTGTTTGAAAATAGCGAAGCGACGGCGTCTAGGGACGATAAAATCTCGGCAAGCTCCTTTTCTTTCGCGGCGGCGACCAGCGCGGCGGCGTATCGCTTCGCGGCTAGTTTATCGTTCATATTAAAGCGCTCGCTTTCTAAGGTTTTCAACTATCGCGTCTTGATCGTTTAAAATATCGTCGGCGCTTAATATCTCGCCCATCGTGGCGGCGACGACGGCGCGAACCATTTTATTCTCCGCCACGATTTTGCTTTCGTCTTTAAGTTTATGAAGTATTTTTATCTCCTCGTCCGTTTTGACGGCTACGCGATCCGAGATAGCTATCGCCTCGTCGTTGGCGAATTTAATAATCGACTCGGCGTTGGCTTTCGCCTCCTCTAAAGCCAGCGCGGCTTTTTCGCGGCTTGATCGCGCCTCTTTGGCTTTATCTTGCGCTTTTTCAAACGCCAACACGATCGATCGCGTTCGATCGCCAAAAAACTTTTTAATAAAACCGGCGAACAGATAGTAAACCAAGCCGGCGAAAACGACGAAGTTAATCGTCCGCCATACAATGTCCAGCTCCGCCTCGCTCGCAAAAGCGGCGGCGGCGGCAAAAATAAACAGTGCAAAAACTTTCACCGATCCCCCTTTACGCCGCTATAAACTTGGTTTTGATTCGTTCTTTAAAGAGCGGCGCCTCGCCAAGCAACGCGCTTTTTAGGTTGGTTTCGTCCGTTTGCAACGTTTTTTCAAACTCGGCAAGCTCTTTTACGATTTTCTCGCGCTCGCCGTTTAGCCGTTCTTCGGCTTGAAGTTTGGCTTTCATAAGCGCTTCCTCTTTGATCTTTCCCGCTTCTTTCTTCGCCGTCAAAAGCGTCTCTTCGGCTTGCGTTTTCAATGCGAGAGCCTCCGCCGTATCGTCTTCCGCGCCGCCCTGCTCGTTTTGCAGATGCGCCTTTCTAGCTTCAATATGAGACAGCAACGGCTGAAAGAGCGTCGCGTTCAAAAAAACGAGCAAAGTTATAAAGAGCGCGAAAAATCCTCCCATTAGAATCGCGTTAAATTCAATCATTTATCACCTCTTACCGAATATCTAATGCTAACACAGCAAAACTAAGCGACCAAAAAAACGGTCATAAACCGGTTACTTTTCAATAAGCCGCGCGAAACGATCGCGCCCCTCTTGAGCGTCGAACGAAACGATCAGGCTGTTTTTTTTGCTCCGCGCCTCGAACCCCCGCGCTTTAAGGTTCGCGATCAGATCGCTAAGATCCAAACGCGGCGCGGAGCTTTTTGATTTCGGCGCGGCGCTTTGATTTTCGCGTTTGATCGATTGAAGCAATCTCTCCGTTTCGCGGACGCTGAGCTTTTGGTTGACTATGCTATCAACCAGCTTGCGCTCCTCGCGCTCGCTTAAACCCACCAGCGCCCTCGCGTGTCCGTAGCTAATTTTTTCGCTTCTGATCGCCTCTTTTGCGTAATCGCCAAGCTGTAACAGACGCAACATATTGGTTATATAAACGCGGCTTTTGCCTATTAGCTCCGCTAACGTCTCATGCGTCAAGCTATGTTCGCCAATCAACTCGTTGAACGACTCGGCAAGTTCCAGCGGGTTAAGGTCTTGACGCTGAATATTTTCAATTAAGGCAAGCTCGCGTAGTTTGGAGTAGTTAATATCGGCGACGATAGCGCGTATGGCGGTTAGCCCCGCTAATTTGGAGGCTCTTAAACGCCGCTCTCCGGCGATCATAACAAACTTGCCGTTTCTTTCAAAAACGACGATCGGTTGTAAAAGCCCGTGCTGTTTTATGGAGGCGGACAGATCGGCTAACGCCTCGTCGTCAAAACGTTTTCTTGGTTGAAACGGGTTTGGCTCGATCTCGTCTATATCTAAGATTAGTATTGCTTCGGTATTGCCGCGAATATCCGCCGCATACGCCTCTTCGACTTCGCCTAAGATCGCGCCAATTCCGCGCCCTAAAGTAGCCCGCTTAGCCAACTCTCGCCCCTAAGATCGCGCCGGCTAGATTCTGATACGCCGACGATCCGACGGATTTTACGTCGTAAAGAATCACGGGCTTGCCAAAGCTAGGCGATTCGGCAAGTTTGACGTTACGCGGGATATAGATGTAATTCTCGCCCTCCTCGTCCTCGCTAAAAGCGGGGAAAAGTTGCGTAGGATAATGCTCTTTAAGCTCGCTGAATACCTGCTTGGACAGATTGTTGTTGGAGCTATACATCGTAGGCAGAAACCCGCGGACGCGCAAAGAGGGATTGATCGTTTTTTTAATCATCTTCACCGTGTTAAACAGTTGCGCCAAACCTTCCATCGCAAAGTATTCGCACTGAATAGGAATGATCACGCTGTCCGCCGCGCACAAAGCGTTTATCGTGATCAGCCCAAGCGTCGGCGGCGTGTCGATAATCAGATAGTCGTAATCGGCGCGCGCCGGTTTGATCTTCTCTTTGAGCGCCAACTCTTTTTGCCCGTATTCTTTGGAATACAGCTCCTTTTCAAGCCCCACCAAACCGATATTTGACGGAGCGAGATCGAGGTTGTTTAGCTGCGTTTTGAGGATAATATCCCGCAACTCTTTCGCGCCGCGCAACACGTGGTAAATATTATATTCGTAGGCGTTTCTACGAAATCCGTAGTGGCTTGTGGCGTTGGCTTGCGGATCGGCGTCGATCAGCAATACCCTCTTTTCCGCTACCGCGAGAGACGCGGCTAGATTGACGGCGGTTGTGGTTTTGCCCACTCCGCCCTTTTGGTTGGCTATAGCTATTACTTCGCTCATCGCTGGCTAAATACCCTTTCTTCCCCGACGCGAACCGATCCGTCGGCTTCTAACGCCGCGTCTTTAAGAGAAAAGACTCCCTTATCCAAATGGACTTGGTAGGCGCGACTGAGCGGATATTCTAGCTTGTATCCGCTAAAAACATCGTCCCATTTTGGAGCGCATTGCGCTTCTTGCAGAAATTTTTTGAGAGCCTCTCGCGGGTCAAAAACCGCGTCGATCGCCCCGAAAGCCTTGCTAGGGGCGATAAAGTTCAGTCCTACGCCGCATACGATCGCCTCTCCAAAACGTTTCGTGATCGCGCCGCCGATCTTTTTATCGTCCAGATAGAGATCGTTAGGCCATTTGAGCCATACTAGCGATCCGTAAGAGGCGAGCGTCTTTTTGAATAGATACCCAAAGTATAACGAGGCGCTTTGAATCGGCAGATCGCTAGGAAGCGCGCTTAGCTTCAAGGCGAAAGAAAACGCCAGATTGCCTTTTAAGCCCTGCCAGCTATTACCTCTGCTACCTATGCCGTCGGTCTGATTTAGCGTCCAGACGCATATCGGCGCGTTTAGTCTGCCGTCTTTTAGCGCGTTTTCTAAAAAAAGCTGCGTCGAGGCTGTCGTTTCAAGATAGCAAATCTCCAACTTTAAGCCTCCTTCCGTTTAGGTAATCCAACGCGTTCATCGCGTTTTTGCCGCTTGGACGTATTGTTGATATTGTTACCGCGCCCTCTTTGCAGGCGATCGTAGCCGCGCCGCTCGCCCTATCGATCGCGACGATTTTTCCCGCCTCGCCGTTTGCGTCGATCGCTTGTAAATCCAGTAGCTGCAAGCCGCTTTCAACATATATATTTGGCCAACCGTAATACGCCCTAAAAGCGCGCTCGATCTCCCGCGCCGATCGATTGAAGTCGATTAGCCCGTCCTCTTTTTTTACCTTTTTTACCAAACTAGCCTCGCACGCGTTTTGCGCGATCGGATTAAGCGCGTCGCCTTGCCTTAAAGCGCCTAGTATCAATCTAGCGCCCGTTTTAGCCAGCGCGATCGTTAGCGTCTCCAGATTATGCGCGGCGGTTTTAATAAGCGAAAAACCAAGCGTTTCGCCGCTATCAAGCTCTTTGCGAATTTGCATTAGCGTAAGCCCCGTCAACGAGTCGCCGTTTAACAGCGCCGCTTGGATCGGCGAGGCGCCGCGATATTTTGGCAACAGCGAAGCGTGCAGGTTCCAGCACGGAGCGATCGACAAAATTTGATCGCTAATCATCTGCCCGTATGCCGCGACAATTATCAGATTTGGTTTGAGCGATCTAAGATCGCCCGCTATATCGTCGAGTCTGCGCGGCTGCGCGATCGCTAGATTACGTTTTAGCGCCGTCTCTTTAACGCTCGGCGCGGTTAGCGTCCGATTTCGACCCGAAGGCTTATCCTCTTGCGTAACGACAAGCGCGACATTAACGCCGCTATCGACTAACTCCTCTAATATAAGCGCCGCGTATTTGGGCGCGCCCATAAACACTACTCTGCGCAAAATAACGTTCCTTTCTCGTAAGCGCCCGTTTTCAGAAAGTTTGCGGCGTGCGTCAGATCGAAGCCGCTGGCTAGAAACATACTCTTGCCGCGCTTTAGTAAAAAATCCGCCGCTTTCAGCTTGGTTACGATCCCGCCCGTGGCGAACTTATCGGCGGGCGTGGCGCCCTGCTCTAGCGCCTCCTCGGGAATAAAACCGACTTTCGCGAACATCTTGGCGTTTGGATCGGTTCTCGGATTGCCGTCGTAATAGCCGTCCACGTCCGTTAGCACGATTAGTATGTCCGCGCCGAAAAAAAACGCCGCTCTAGCCGAAAGCTGATCATTATCGCCTCGCAACAGCTCGTCGATCGCCACCGTGTCGTTTTCGTTGATAATGGGCAAAATTTTATGAGCCAAAAGCGTATTAAGCGCGATCTTGGCGTTTTCCGATCGGCTGAAATTGTCGAAATCGTCCTTGGCGATCAGTATCTGCGCGACGTTTATGCCGCGCGGCTTAAACAGCTCCGCGTATATATTCATCAAAGCTACCTGACCAACCGCCGCCAAAGCCTGCCTTTCCGGAGTTTTCTTGTTCGATAGCGATGGAACCACGCTATGACCCGCGGCGATCGCGCCGCTTGAAACCAAAATCAACTCGTTGTCGTCGTAAAATTCGCTTAAAAAATTGACGAGCGCGCCTATTCTCTCGCGCGATAAAACGCCGTCGTCAAACAGCGTAGAGGTTCCGACTTTAACCGCGATTCGCATTTTTCTCCCGATTGATAAGTTTGTCCAGCTTAAAAACAAGCTCTTTTAGGTTGTAGCCGCTAACCGCGCTTATAGGCAACGCGAAAGTCTCCTCGTTTTCATAAAAGCTAAAACCTTGCGCGTCGGTTTTAACGTCCATTTTCCGCGCTCTGAAAAACTCGGCGATCTTATCTTTGGCTCCGATTGGATCGGCGTCGATTTTTGTAAATACGATCGCTTTGGATCGCCTAAAAAGCTCCTCGCTGTATTTTTGAAGCTCCGCTAAAAGTTTATCTTGTTGAGCCGACAGAGACAGATCGCTTTGCGTATCCAGCGCCAGCAGCAAAATCCGCGTCCGCTCGATATGGCGCAAAAACTCGATCCCAAGCCCCTTGCCGTCGCTTGCGCCCTCGATAATGCCCGGAATATCCGCTAAAACGAAACTCTTATATTCGTCCGTCTTCACCACGCCCAAATGCGGCGTAAGCGTGGTGAAAGCGTAGTCGGCGATCAGCGGTTTCGCGTGGCTAACCGCGCTAATCAACGTGGATTTGCCCGCGTTTGGAAAGCCGACCAATCCGGCGTCGGCGATCAGCTTAAGCTCCAGACGAATGTCGCGCGACTCGCCTTCTATGCCCGACTGCGCGTAGGTCGGACGTTGATTGATCGACGACTTGAAATGAATGTTGCCCCGCCCGCCTTTGCCGCCCGTTAAAAATACCGCGCGATCGCCGTCGTTAGTCAAATCCAAAAGCCTTTCGCCGCTCTCCTTATCGAAAACCTGCGTGCCGGGCGACACGATCAATACAAGGTCTTCGCCGCTCGCGCCCGTTTTATTGCGCGAACCGCCCGCCTCGCCGTTTTGCGCTCTATAAACGCGCTTGCCGCGATAGCGCGAAAGCGTGTCGGCGTTTGAATCGACCAAAAAAACCAGATCGCCGCCCTTGCCGCCGTCGCCGCCGTCGGGACCGCCCTGCGGAACAAACTTTTCGCGCCTGAAACTGACGCAACCGGCGCCGCCTTTACCTGAAGCTACCGTAATATCTACTCGATCAATAAACATTGCCCTATCGATTCGTTAAAAAAGTCGCGTATTTTATTCTCTGTTGGCTTGGCGCGCGCCTTTGGCGCTTCTACAAAACTATACGCTAAATAACGCAAGGCGCAATTTAGAAGCGTTTGTCGTTTTAGCTTCGCTGTAATATTATTCGCTCAATTTTGACTTAAGGAAAAGCTATGAGAACGATAACGAAGGCGGCGCTAGGCGTATTTTTAGCGACTAGCTTTGCGTTTGCGACGGATAACGCTTTTGGTCGCGGAGTAAGCGCGTTTGGTCAAAGAGATTACCAAGAGGAGATCAAACATTACTCGATCGCCGTTGAAGAAAATCCAAACGACGCTAAGGCTTACTATAGCCGCGCGGACGCTTATTATGAGCTAAAGGACTACGCTAAAGCGATCGCCGACTACAGCCAAGCGCTCAAGATCGACCCAAACTACGTCGGAGCTTACTATGGTCGCGTTAGCGCCTACGTAATGTTGGACGAGCTTAAACAGGCGACTCAATACGCGCGCGAAGCGTGCGAACTGGGCTATTGCGACGCGCTAGAAGTTTTAAAAGAGGAATACTTGATAGACGATTAACTTCTAGGCGGCGCGTTAATTCGTTAGCTATCGCCGCCGCCTTAGCGAGTTATTGACGAAAGCAATAAAAAAACAAAATAAACGGCATACGCCGCCGCTTAAACTCGCCTCGCCGAAGGAAAGCGATTATCCCGTCGGCTTAATAACTAACGATATGCCGCCCTAGCAGACGTATAGCTTAATTTTATTAAGCGCAAACCGCCTTCTAGCTTCGCGCCGCCGCAACGCCAAAAAGTCGCTGCGATTAACTAAATCGTAGCAAACTCGAAAACAAGCCGATACGATACGCGCAAGCTAACGCGGCGAACAGATTCCGTCAAGAGAGTTTGCCAAGCGCTAACGTTGAACGGCTTTTTCAAACTCCTCTTTCAATTGCTCTTGCGCCTTTTGACTTTGGAACTGCTGCCAGAGCGCGTTTTCGTTGCGAAGGCTTGTCATCATCGCGTTTTCGGTCTGATCTAATGGCGCCGCCATAAGAACAAAAAGCGTTCCGTTGGACGGGTGCTGCCATGTGTCGGCGACTTTTGAACCTTTTATGCTTAAAAACGCCGTTTGACGCGACACGTTTTCTTTGTTTTGCTCGAACACCGCGCTATCGCCAAGTCCCGTGTTTCTCTGCCAACTATCGATCGCCGCGCGAACGTTGGTTTCCACGCTTAGGGCAATCGCGTTGCGCCCTTCGGCTTGCGCTTGCGAAAATTGGAAGCCGTAGTCGTTAGCCGGATTTTTCTGCGCCGTGCCTAATCCAGCGATCGTCTGATCGTTAAGATAAGGGATACAAACCCACTTAGGCGCTTCCGCGCTATCGTTTAAGCATTTGCCCTCCGCCGCCGTATCAGGCTGTTTGCCGCCGCAACCGCCCAAAATAAGCGCCGCGACCGCAGTCGCTAACGCCAAACCCATCGCTTTATTCATCGTCTCTCCCTTAATAAAATTATCGTTGCGATTGTAGCCTACTTTTCTCTAATTCATAGAAACGATCTACGAGCGGGTTTGCCTTTAGCGCCGACTTTATAAGCCGTATCGGATCGAAGTCGCTCTGCAAATAAAGCCGTTTTGGATCGATCGCCCTGCTAACAGCCACGTAGAATTGCCCGAACTCAAATAAATGATTAAGATTGATCGCCAGATCTAAAATGCTCATTCCCTGCGATTTATGAATGGTGATCGCCCACGCTAGACGAAGCGGAAACTGCTTGACGCTAACTAGCTTTTTAGCGTTCTCCGCGCCCTGCTCCTCGTAATCGAAACTATATCGCGATACCGTCGCGATCGCGCCGTTTTCTTTTCTTACCGCGATTAGCGGCTCGCCAAATTCGTCCTCGTCGATCCCGATAACCATGCCGCGCTCGCCGTTATAATACGATTCCGCTTCGTTGACCGTAAATAAAACGGGCGCGCCGACTTTTAGTCTCAAAGTTAACGGGGCGCTGATAGAGCGCAAAAAGCTCTCGACTTGTTTTTCGCTTGCGCCTTTTGCCGCGCTAATCTGCGCTTCAAACTGATATTCGCGCGATTCAATCCGCTTTAACCGCGCCTCGTTAAGCCTGTCGGCTTCCAAATTTCGCCCGAATAGATGCGTGGGATCGCTATTTAAGACCTCTTTTTGCGCGGCGTATTGACGCAGTTTAGCTTCGGCGTTTTGATTCAGCCTGCCAACGCGAAGCGCGTTAAGCAATTCGTAAAACTGAGCGTCGCTTGATCGCCTCGACGTCGTAAGCTCGATAAACTTAGGATCAAGCTCGCGCCAAGCGGCGCTTTCAAAGGCGTATAGCGCGTAAAAAAGATTTCGCCGCTCTTTATCTTTCGCCTTCTCGACGGGCGGCAACTGATAAAAATCGCCCGCGAGGATCACTCTGCCGCCAAAGCCGCCCTGACGCAAACGGTAGGCGATCATATCCATTAGATCGGCGCTTATCATGCTGATCTCGTCAATCATAATCAGATCGAGCTTGCCGATTGCCGCTAGGATTTTGCCGACGCGAGCTTTGGAGCGCTTGTCAAACGCGGCAAGCTCCTCGATCGAACCGCATAGCCCAAAGCCGAAAAAACTATGCGCCGTTTGCCCGCCGATATTGACCGCCGCAATCCCCGTGCTGCCGAGCGCGGCTACCCGCGATCCGCGTTTGCGCAGCGTAGCGCACAGCTCGCGGAGTAGTTCGCTTTTGCCCGTGCCGGCGCCGCCGGTGATAAATAGGTTATCTTTTTGCGAGATTATTTCGTCAATCACGACGCTTTGTCTTTTTGCGCGAAAAATAGCCGATAAGCAGATACGAACCGCCTATAATCGTAACTAAAGCGATTGGCAAAATATAGGGATAACCGCTCGCGTAATGCGCCATTTCGCGAAAAAATCCGCCGGCGAAGTAGCTGCCGGAGCCAAATATAAGAACGAATAAAAACGCGCCGATCAGATTGAATAGGAAAAATTTTTTCGCGTCGTATTTCGTGAAACCCACCACGATCGGAACCAGCGTTTTTAATCCGTAGATGAACTTTTGAATAACCAGGATCCTATTGCCCTGTTTTTTGAGTAGCAGATGCGAAAGCGCCAGCTTGCGGCGGTGTCTTCGGAGGTAGGGTCTAATTTCGCGTTTGTTGAAACGGCTGAGAAAAAACAACGCTTGATCGCCGATAACGTTTGCGGCGAACACGACCGCAATCGATATAAAAATGTTCATATAGCCAAACCCCGAAAGCGCGCCCGCCGCGACGATACCCACGAAACCGCCGCCAAGCGAGTAGATAAACAACGCCGCATAGCCGTAAGCCTCGATATTCTGCATGACAGTTTCCATCAACGCCCTTCTGTAAACGCTTTTTTAATAACGTTTTTCAAATTTAAGGCGATATTATGGCTGAAAGTAGCAAAAATCACGGAAGACAAAGTTGGCAAAGGCTATGTTCAGCTTTGCGGGCGAAATACTTGGCGCGTTGCGATCGCGCCGTTGCGGCAACGCGCGCAGCCATTTCTGAGCTTGGTTTCTAGCGCGTCTTCAATAAAAACGGCGGCGAACGCGCGGATCGTTACCTATCCGTTCTTTCGGCTGCTTTTAGCGCGGTTACCCTGTCTTTAGCGCCGCTTTGCTAAACTAAAGCGAGTTATATGAAACAAGAAATCAACGGAAAAAACATAACCAATGCGAGCAAAGGTCTAGCGGCGAAAAGCATGGAAGCCGTTATTATGCGTTTTAATCGGCTAGGCTTTTGCGGGAAAATCGGCGTTGTTTTCGGGATTTGCGTCGTAGTCGTTAATCTAGCGCTAGCGGCGATCTACGGCGTATCTATTAACGGCGCGATCGGAGTTATTTTTGGTCTATCGTTTGCCGTTTGCGGGTTTGCTTATCCGTTAGCGTCCAAGCTAATAAAAACATTGATTAAATCAGCGTTTGCGTTCGCCGCGTTGTTCTTGCTCTTAATAGCTTGCTTGATCGCTTCAGAAGGCATAAAAAATACGGCTACCTTTAACGAAGACGCGGTTATTATATTGGGCTGCGGCATTCGCGGCGAGGAGCTTTCTATTATGCTAAAAAGCAGAGTCGATAGCGCGATCGAGTATATCCGCCGCAATCCAAACGCTTTAATTATAGCGACTGGAGGACAGGGATACGGCGAGGATATTTCCGAAGCCGAAGCGATAAAACGTTATCTGATCCTAAACGGCGCGCGAGAGGAACGTATAATTATTGAAGATAGATCGAGAAACACTTACGAAAATTTTGCAAACGCTAAAGGTATATTAGATTCACATTTTAACGGCGATCGCTACGCCGTCGCGGTTGCAACAAGCGATTTTCATATGTTTAGAGCTTTAGCGATCGCCAAAAGATACGGCATTAACGCCGCGAGTTACAACGCGCCGCTTAAATGGTATTTGAAAGCGGCTAGTTTCTTGCGCGAAACGCTCTCCATTATAAAGCTCTGGCTAATTTAGCGTCAGATTTATATTATCAATAATCAAGCATTGTCGTATTTGTTTGCGAAACGTTTTTGCTTGATTGCGGCTATAACGCGCGAAGTTAAGCTAAAGCCATCAAAGATCGGACGGTAATTCAAAAATATGACAAAAACTTTTCACAGATTGATTTATTTATCGGGCAAATTGGTTTGAATAATGTATCGCGATTGTTGATAACTCTTACGTATCGCATTCAAGCGTTTATGTTTAGTTATTGAATCGCGCAAAATATTCGTCGATTTCCGAGCGCAGCTCAATACCCGCTTTTTCAAAACATTCAAGCAATTCTCCATACGCGCCATGACCTCCAAGAAAATCCCAAAACTCTTCTGCGACTTTAAGTTCGTGTTCAATGTCAAGCATACCTGCTAAAGTCCAAAACTGATATGGCTGCGGTTCGTATGGATTATATGGAATGGCTATTAAAGTATTAACCTTTGCATCTTGATTTTTTGTGTAAGCAATACCTGCCCATTCAAGCAGAGTTTGTTTATACTTTTGAAAGTCGCCCTTGTTTGGTTTTGCCGTTTTTAAGTCGAAAAGATATTGTTCGCCTGATTTTGTTTCAAGAAACAAATCTATTTTTGCAGGTTTTAGCGTATTTTTTATGCCCGATAATGATTGTCTTAATATTTCCAATTCTTGTAATTTATCTGGCCTTGGATTGACTGTTAAACTGTTTATGATTGCTTGCACATTTTGCTGACAGTCATTAAAAATTTGATTTCCGACCGAATATTGCGTTTCAACTTTGATAAAACGAGTTTTTGCCAATTCTGCCGCTACAGGTTCAAAAATTGACGAACCAAAAGTAGTGAATAACGACTGCATAAAAGAATACAAAGCCAATCTATCCTTTCCCAATAATCTAAAATGGAATGGCATAAAATTGTCTTTTGCTTCGTAATTTTGAAACTTATTACGCAAGCAATTTGCAATAACTTGTTGAATATGTGATTTTTGTTGGTTAGTTAGCGACATAGTCATTTTCTTCGATTATATCTTCTATTCCCATCATCATATTATAATGTCCTACATGATTGGTCAAGGTAAAAATGTCTTTGAATACCTTTTTATATTTATCAATAGCATTCTCTTGTAATTCCAAATATACATCATCGCCAATACCAGCATTGTGTGAACCATCATTCGTCCAATGAAACAAAGATTTGCATATAACTTGTTCTTCTTTTGTCTGAAATTTCTTTATTAAATCATCATCGCCATATTTCCCAAGTAATTTAAAATAATTCTCAATAATTCTCCTCATTACATTTTGTATTGTTATGCTTGACTTTGCATCATTACTTTTTAATTCTTGCCACAACAAACCATAAGAAGATTGTATAGGATTATCCATTTTAAATACTTGTATGTTTGAAATTTTGTCATCTTTTCTCAATATCCAAAAGTGGGTATCCTTACTTTGCTTTGTTCTACCATCAACAAAAGAAACTTCTTTATGAAAATATATATTATGCGTTAAAATAATAAGTTGTTTAATGTTTCCTTTGTCTGCTTTAACTTTTTTGATAATCTCTTTTATTAGAGAACTTACAACAAATAGCACATTACTATCTAAACTTGAAATGGGGTCATCAATAACTAAAATTCGTTCAATATTAACAGTTTCTTCGGAAATTCCGCCTTTTGCTAACTGTAAATAATACAAAAAAGTAATAAATGTAATTTCTCCTTCACTTAATGTTTTTTCAGCTATTGTTCCATTATCCCTTTGGATTTGATAAAAACCATTTTCGGTGGCAGACACTATTTTAAAATTCAAAAATCCAAATGATTCTAACAAACGGTTTATTTCATCTATAGTTGGCTGTATACTCGTTACATTTTTACTTAATTCTTTAGTTTCTATATCTAATTTTTTATATTTTTTCTCCAACTCTTCTTGTTGTTCTTGCAAATTTGTAATACCTGTTTGCAAACCATTTTTACTTTTATTGAATTCTGTAATCTCGGTTTTAAACTCTTCAACAAGATATCTCCAAACGGATTCAATCAAATTATATTTTTCTGTTTGAAAATTAGCAACTATCTTATTGTGTTTCTGTATTGCCTTATTTGCATTTTCAATTAACGCCGTAATTAATGAAAATTGTTCTTTCGTTACAATCAACTCAAAACTTCGACTCGGTTCTTTTTCTTTGCTGTTTAGATATTCCTTGTTTGTGGTGCATTGACTTGTTAAAGTTTTCAAATAGGCGGAAAACTTGTCAATCTCTAATTTTGTATTCTTTATCACTCTTTGATTGGCTTCGATTGTGCTTAATTCATTAATAGTATTTTGTATCAACGAATCGTATTCGCTTTTCAGGTCTTTCAATAATTTCAAATCATTCAAATAAGTTTCATCAAAAAAACTTTCGATTTGCTTTCTAAAATCATCTGTAATTGTTTGTTGCTGACAAAACGGACAAATATTATCATCTTGTACATAACTCTTTCCCTGATTTACCCAATCGTTAATATTCAGTTTGTTTATCAATTTTGCAATATCTACATCTACTTTACCAACAATGATTTTCTTCCAAATCTGATTATTTTCAATTTCAACTATTCTATCAAATAAAGGTGTTGCTATTGCGGTAATTTCAATTTGTTGCTCGCCAAAAATTATTTTTGCTTTTTCTTTCAGTTCATCAAGAATTGGTAAGGCAGTTTTATTATTTGCAAATTCCGACAATAATTTTTCCTTAAAACTTTCTTTTTGCAAAGTACCTCGAAATGCTTCTTTGAAATCGTTTTCGTATTTCTTGTAAATCTTTGTCCAAGAAGTTTCTTTGAATTGATTTTCTATATTTTCTTTCTCTTTTGTTTGGGCTTCTATGGTAGTCTTTTTTTGAATACATTCCTTTTGAATATTTCCCAATTGCTGCGTTTTTTCTTCAATTTCTTTTATCTGTTCTGCAGTCGCCTCGCCAATAGTAAAAACGCCTGTAATTTTCCCATTTCCAAAATTTCTTTCTCTAAAATCTTTATTATAAACCAGAGTCTGTAATTCCAAATTGTTTTTCCATTTTACAGAACAATCAGTATTTACAAATTTTTCATCATTGGGATTATGTAATAGATTTGATATGGTTGTTTTACCAGAAGCATTTGCTCCATAAATGAAATTTACTTTTTTAAAATCATCAATTTGAATACCTACGGTATCGAAAGTAGCAACATTTTTTATTGTAATTGATTCTATCATGATTCTACTCCTCCCTAAAATGAAATATCGTTTCCGAATATGCGGTTTTATCTTTTTCTGTTCTGTTTAATACCGGACGGTGAAATTGATTTACGATTTTCATTCCAGCGTTTTTGGCTATTGTCGGATACATATTGTATTTGTCGTTTGCCACAAGAAATACATTGTAATTATCCGCTAAAAAATGTTTGCAATTATTCAAAACGTCTGAAATACCTTGAATATAATTTTCTCTTGCCTCTTTAGTTTTGCCTTTGAAAAGCGGACCGATTTCCAATTCGTCTTTGCGCTCAAAACCAAATATATCGTAAGCGTAGGCGTGTTGCTCATGATAATCAATCAAACCGACATAAGGCGGCGAAGAGAAAATGCCCTTGATTTTTTGTTTTGTCAGCAGTTCGCCAAAATCGGCGTTTTTCTTTTTCATCTGTTCAAAAACATCTATGTTTCTGCTGTCTCCAGTCAAGCAATACTGAAACGTCTGAGTTCTTAATTTATCAAATTGCGCAAGGCGGTTGATCGTGTCCTTCGCGTAACTTTCCCACCACTTAAGAATTGAAAAGAGCGGTTTGCATATTTTGCCGTGTTTTGCGCAGTAGTAAGTTGTAGTAACAGGTTCCGCAAGCGTAGCAAGATCAGCATGCGATGTGGCTCTGCAGCTGCGGATTGCGCGGCTTAAAATCACGCTGATTATATTCTTTGCATTTTGGTCTTTGATTTTTTTGATTTCATTAAATGTAAACTCTATCTCGTCTCTTATGTGCTGCGAATACCATTTGTCAAGGAAGCTCACGCATTTTTCCTGCCGTAATTTAATGCGGTATTGTGCTATAAGACTATTATATATTGGCAAAAACTCTTTTTCTTTTTCTGCGCCATATCGTTTTTCGTTTATTTCGCCTTGTCTTAAACGGTATTTATATTCGGGAACGGGAAAATATTTACTATTAAATTCATTAAGCGCTTGCGATAGTTTTTCCTCAAACTCTAAAACATGAGAGTTCGTTAAAAATATTTTCAACGCTTTTGTAATACGATTGGTTTGCGTTTGAATATCGGCGATATTGTATTTTGCCGTTTTGCAGTTGCTTATCAGCGCGTTAAAGGCTGAAATATCAATTCCGACCGCATGTATTCCAAGCTCGTTAGCCTCTGCCATTGTCGTTCCGCTTCCGGCAAATGGGTCAAGCGCTATATCGCCTCTGTTAAAATATATCTCTTTTTTGAAACTATCCGTATGGTCGTCCAAAAAATACTCTACAAGCTGAGGGATAAACTTGCCTTTATACGGATGCAGGCGGTGAATATGTTTTGTTGTTTCAGCCTCTTTGTATTGTTCAAACGATAACGCCCAATTTAAGTCTTTACCTAAACGCTCTTTGAAATTCGTTTCACGCGAACCACTATATGCGTTGTAATAATTTTTAAGTTCCGATAGCGAAATTTGCGTCGAGCCGTTTTCGCCGATTTTTCTTATGCGTCCGTATTGGACAAGATACGCGATATTAGACGGCGTTACGTTTTTGCCGATATATCCGCTTGCCCACTCGCTAGCCTCTTTAATGGTAAGTAGGCTAAGCGGCGTATCCGTTGAAAATAGACCTTGCATAGGCGAATTATAGCGCCGCTTACGTAAAGATTACGCGACGGTCGCAGTCGCGATCCAACGCGGGGCGGGCAAAATTACGCCACGATTTGAAACGCGATCTAGCGGACGAAGCCGCGAAAGAAATCGGTTTCTGGTTGATTTGTCCGTCGATTGCGTATAGCCGCGTTTTAATACCGCCGCGCTTGCTTGCGGGGCGCCTTTTGGCGCGCCTTGTTAAAACGGATGTTTGCAAAACGCCTTTCAAGACGCGGCTAACGTCGTTCGCGCGTAATATCAAAAGCGCCGCGTATGCCGATCGTAATAGCGTATTCGGAGGGCGGATTTAATTGTAAGTCTTGGGCTTTCTGGGTTTGCGCCGCGCTATTAACGCTGTTTGTTACAAGCGGATCGTAATCGCCGTATCTGTATTCTCCATAATCAATATCCATACTAACGATCGCGAGATTGCTTGGAACGCCTATTGAATAGCCGCTGCCTCCGACCGCCCTTTCAGCTTTCTCTAACAATTTAGAAAACAGTTTGCTCTCATGCTCGCTAATGACTTTTTGCCTCTTTTCTTCCGATACGCTGTAGCGAAGATCGTTGTTAACGTTCATCTTTAACTCTTGCGCTTTCGTAAATATCTTGCCTATATGATCAAAATCCGAAACTTTTATCTTAATTTTATTAAATACAAAATATTTTTTAACCTCCTTATCTATACGTTTTTGCGGTTTTGTTTCGTATTTTTTTATATCGACGTCGGCGGCGTTTATATCGTCAAGCCGCGCTCTTATTTTCTCATAGAGGTTTTGGACGTTTTGCGCGGATAACTCCTCGCTCGCCCCCGCGCCTTCGATTGTAAAGTAATAATTTTTATTATAGTCGTCCTTCCCAAGATTCTTAACGCCGTTTTGATCAAGCAGTTTTATCGCCTCGTAAAACGCTTCGGCTTTCATATTAAAAGTAACCGTCAGTTCGGTTTTATACGGCGTCTTAGAATCGATCGACGTTGTTATCGTTCTCTCGTAATTTTTATAATCGATTGTTTCTATATCGCTCTCGCTAACTCCGAACGTTTTCATATATTTTTTCAGTTCGCCCATATTTTTGATATTCTGATTGGACGCGGCGTTGGGGGTGTTGCCTTCCGTTACATAGGTTACGCTAAACTCGGCGCCGTCGGGTTTAAGCGTAACGTTTTCGCTATAAGTTACGCTGATAGAGCCTACGGCAATCTGTTTTTCGCCGTATTTTAACTCGTTGAAGCGTTGCGCCCATTCGCCGCCGTCTTGCGCCGCGATCGCAACCGCCGCCGCTATCGCCCATACAAACGCGCCTTTCATATCCGCTCCTTTTAGCAAAATCGTCGAGATTATAGCTCTTGACGACTTTCAAACGGGGAACTACCCCGTTTGAAACGCAATCTAGCGGACCAGATCGTAAGAGAAGTCGGTTTTGGCGATCTCTTTTGTTTGCGAGTCGATCGTGTCTAATATCTTATTGACGATCCAATTGAGCAGATTTAATCCGCCTTTGTAGCCGACAATGCTGTATCGGTGCAAGTGGTGGCGATCGAAGATCGGAAAACCGATCCTAATCAACGGAACGCCCGTATCGCGTTCAAGTTCCTTGCCGTAGCTGTTGCCGATAAGGTAATCTACGGGTTCGGTAAAGAGCAGACTGCGCAAATGCCACAGGTCTTTGCCCGCCCAAACGCGCGAGCTATCTTTAGCGGGCGATCGATCCAAAACGGCGCGCGCGGCTTCCGCCCACCCTTCTGGCGCGTTGTTGCACAACAGATGCGTAACCTCGCCGCCCATCTCTATAACGAACGCCGCCAATCCAAGCGCGAAATCGGGATCGCCGTAGATCGCGAACTTTTTGTCGTGAACGTAGGAGTAGCTATCCTGCATCGCATCGACGAGCCGCGCGCGATCGCGCTTGATCGATTCGGGAACGTCCTTGCCCGAAAACTCTTTCAAGAACATAACAAGCTCGTCGGAGCCGCTAAGCCCGATCGGTCGCGCCTCGAAGGTCTGTTGCTTGAACTTATTTTTACAGATTTTCAGCGTTTTTGGCGTGGTGAAGGGTTGCATGGTAACGATCGCTTTGGCGTTGCAAGCGCCCTTTATCTCTTCGATCGGCGTGCCGCCCGCGAACATCTTATATTCGCCCGCGCCGGTATTCCACTGCTCGCCGTGATCGGGAATCACCACCGCGTCTATGCCAAACGCTTCGGCAAGCTCTCTTTCCTCGTCGATACCGCCAAGATAGGTTTCAAAACCCGGGACGATATTAAGCCGCTCTTTTTTATCTTTGGAGATCGTTTTGCAAAGCTGCTTGAGCGTTTCGGAGAGCATATTGTCGTAGCCCGTTAAATGACTGCCGACAAAGCTAGGCGTATGCGCGAAAACCACCGGATAATCTTCGGGCAAATAACCTTCCGTTTTCGCCCCGTCCACAAAGGCGTTAAGATCGTCGCCGATCACCTCCGCCATGCAGGTCGTGGAAACGGCGATCATCTCGGGCTCGTAAAGCGCTTTGCAGTTTTGCAAGCCCTGCTTCATATTGTTAATGCCGCCGAACACAGCCGCGTCCTCCGTCATCGAGTCGCTAACGCACGGCGTCGGCTCTTTGAAGTGGCGGGTAAAATAGGTGCGGAAATAGGCGACGCAACCATGACTTCCATGCACATACGGCATCGTGTTTTCAAAGCCTAGCGCCACCATAACCGCGCCGAGCGGCTGGCAGGCTTTAGCTTGGTTTATAGTGATCGCTTCGCGTTTGAAGTTCAGATCGCAATACTCTTTGCTCTTCGTCCATTCGGCGATCTCTTTGACCTTTTGAACCTCTGGCATATCCTCGAAGGCTTTTTTGTTTTTGAACGTCTCGTCGTATTCGGGTTGCAAAAACAGGTCTTTGCCAATTACTATTTTTTGCGGATTTTGCATTTTCTCTTTCTCCTCTCAACTCATCTGTTTATTGAGGCTATTAACCCCGCGCCGCCAAACTAGGCGGCGTCCCATGGCGCTTTGTTGTGTCCCCAAACGGGGCTGTTAATCGCCATATCCATATCGCGCGCGAAGATCGCAAAACCGTCAAAACCGTGATAGGGTCCCGAATAATCCCAACTGTGCATCTGCCTAAACGGCAACCCCATCTTCTGGAAGGTGTATTTTTCCTTCACGCCCGCCGCGACAATGTCCGGCTTAATCCGTTTGCAAAAGGCTTCAAGCTCGTATTCGTTGGCGTCGTCGTAGATCACGGTCGATCGCTGGATTTCATGCGTCGTGCGGCTGTAGTCGTCGTTGTGCGCGAATTCGTAGCCCGTGCCGATGATCTCCATACCTAAATCCTCGTAAGCGCCGATTACGTGGCGCGGACGCAAACCGCCGACATAGAGCATCACCTTTTTGCCTTCTAAACGCGGCTTGTATTTATCTAGCACGGCGTCCATTACGGGTTTATATTTGGCGATCACCTTTTCGGCGTTGTCCTGAACGCCCTGATCGAATTGGCTCGCGATCTTGCGAAGCGATTCGTAGGTTTTGCTGGGACCGAAGAAGTTATACTCTATCCAAGGGATATTAAACTCCTGCTCCATATGACGGCTGACGTAGTTCATCGATCGATAACAGTGAAGCAGGTTGAGCTTGGCTTTCGGTCCGTTGCGCAATTCGTTTAACGTCGCGTCGCCCGACCACTGCGCAATCACGCGCAAACCCATCTCCTCGAGCAAAATGCGGCTCGCCCAAGCGTCGCCGCCGATATTGTAATCGCCGATAATCGCTACGTCGTATGGCGTGGAGCCTACGTCGGAGCCTTTAGACGTAAATACGTGATCGCGGATCGCGTCGTTCGCGATATGGTGTCCTAACGACTGACTAACGCCGCGAAACCCTTCGCAACTGACGGGAATAACGGGCTTGTTGATTAACGCCGTAGTTTTTTTCGCCGTCGCTTGAATATCGTCTCCGATCAGACCGATCGGGCATTCGGATTGAACCGACACGCCTTTGACGAGCGGAAATAGCTCGTTGATCTCCTCGATCGCTTTGGTCAGTTTCTTATCCCCGCCGAAAACGATGTCGCGCTCTTGAAAATCGGTGGTGAAATTCATCGTAACGAACGTATCCACGCCCGTAGAGCCGATATAGTAGTTGCGCCGCCCCGATCTGGAGTATTGGCTACAACCTACGGGACCGTGGCTGATATGAACCATATCCTTCACCGGACCCCACACGACGCCCTTCGATCCCGCGTAAGCGCAACCGCGCTGGCTCATTACGCCCGGAACCGTTTTCTTGTTCGATTGAACGCCGCCGCACGTTTTTTGACTCTCGTCCGCGGGCAAACCTACGCCCAAATGTTTGGCGCGATCTTTCTGCGCTTTTTCGGGATACTTTTTTAGTATATCCTCTAAGGCGCTTTTTTGAATACTCTCTAGGCTCTCTGGACCCATCTGTCTTACCTTCCTTTTGAGACTATGCAATCGGTTTTGTCGATTGATCGTTAGTTAAAAACCACCTCTACGTTGATCGGCTCCATGTCTTGAAACTTCTTTGCGATCTCAAAACATTCCGCGTCCTTGTCAAGCTCCAAACTAAGCTCGGCGATCTGGTATTTGTTGGTGAAATACATATACTTCAAACCGTCCTCTTTGGCGGTCTCCTGATTAAGGTAGAAGTGCGTCAACGCCTTAGCGAGAAAAGTGTCGTTTTTCGTAAGCGTCTTGTAAAGCTCCGTTTTGGTCGATTTGGTCGAGCCTTGATGGAGCTTGATCTCCTTAACCTTGCTCATATCGACGGCTTTATCGACCAGCGCCGCCACCTCGCTCGATGGAATAATGTTGCCGCGATCGGCGGGAAAATGCATGCCAAGAATAAACATGTTCGCTCCTTTCTAATTTTCGGCTTTTTTGCCGATGTTCTCTTCGTCGAATTGTTCGGCTATGCCAAACTCCATCAACAAATTCTCGAGATCGTCCATCGGAAGCGGCGTTGGTATCACCTTCAGATCGTTGGCGATGATCTTGCGCGCAAGCTCTTTGTATTCGAGAGCCTGATCGGCGCTTTCGGCGTATTCGACTACGGTCATTCTGCGAAGCTCCGCGTGCTGAACGATGTTGTTGCGCGGCACGAAGTGAATCATCTGCGTGCCGAGCCTCATAGCCAGCGCTTTAGCCAGATCGTATTCGCGATCGGTCATGCGAGCGTTACAGATCAGTCCCGCTAGGCGCACGCCGCCGCTGTTGGCGTATTTCAAAATACCTCTTGAAATGTTGTTCGCCGCGAACATAGCCATCATTTCGCCCGACATAACGATGTATATCTCCTGTGCTTTGCCTTCGCGGATCGGCATGGCAAATCCGCCGCACACAACGTCGCCAAGCACGTCGTAGGAGACGAAATCCAGTTCGTCGTCATACGCGCCGTTCTCTTCGAGAAAGTTAATAGCCGTAATCACGCCGCGTCCCGCGCAGCCTACGCCCGGCTCCGGACCGCCCGATTCCGTGCAACGGATATAGCCGCCTTCGGTCGTCGTACCAAATATGCCCGCGCCGTCTTTGCACACTTCGTCAAGCTCTAAATCCTCGACCGTGCCTTTTTCCGCCGCCATCTGCATAATGGTCTGCTGCGCTTTCTCATGTAGGATTAAGCGGGTCGAATCGGCTTTTGGGTCGCATCCGACGATCAGAATTTTCTGTCCGTAGAAGTGCGCCATAGCCGCGAGGGTGTTTTGGGAAGTGGTCGATTTGCCAATCCCGCCTTTGCCGTAAAAGGCTATCTGCCGTAATTCGCTCATCTAAGCTCCTTGTCTTAATTTATGGATCAGCCGCGTCGCTTTTCCAGACAGATATTTTGCCCCGCTAATGGACATATGGGCGCCTTTTTTTTAATCATTACTCTATATTTTTACAAAATTCGCGTATTTTCTCGCGCCGCTACCTTTAGGTTTTAGATCAACTTGCGCCGATAGGCGCATTTTGTGCGATCGCTAACGGGCTATCGGGCGGAGATGGGGGGGGTCGCGCCGTTTTTAGCCGCAAATTACTAGATTGCGGCGGTTTTGCGATCTCTTGGCGCCAATAGATTCGGGCGGTTTTATTTTATACGTTTATATTAATGTTTATCATTAGCGATCGCTCTCGCCGTAAGATGAAAATCACAATATATGAACGCGGCGCGCGCGTTAAAGCTATCGATCTATCGCTTATCAACGTCCGTTTTCGCAAAAGCGTTAAGCTAAAACGATTATTAACGGCGGGTTATACGCGCAATTTTATAGAAACTTTTTTAAGCGCGTAATGTGCCCAAGAGAATAAACTATTTACTTCGCGATCGCGGCGTTTGCGATAGCGAGCCAAAGCGCCAAAAAGCTTCTCGCAAACTTAACGCTCTAGGCTTGGAACTTGCTTAGCTCAATTCTTAGCAACTCGCTTTGGCGACTAAGATGCGAAGCCAGATCGGCGATCTCTTTGATACTAACGGAGCTTTCGTTGGTGCGCGAACTAATCTCGTCTACGCTCGCTAAAACTCCTCGCGTCGCTTGCACAATCTCGCGAGAGTCCTCCGCCGCTTTCGCGAGACGCTCTTTTGTTCGCGAAATCTCCTCCGCGCCGCTTTCAACCACGGAGCTTGCCGCCATAGCGCTTTCTAACAACAATCTAAATTCGTCCGCGTTCTGCTCCATAGAACTTGCCGCGTCGCCAATAGACTGGGTGATCGCAGTGATTGTCGCGCTGGTTTCAGACAGGCTCTTTTGCGTTCGTTCGGCAAGTTTTCGCACTTCGTCCGCCACCACCGCGAAACCGCGTCCGGCGTCGCCCGCCCGCGCAGCTTCGATCGCGGCGTTCAGCGCGAGCATATTGGTTTGATCGGCAATATCGCCTATTACTCCTAAGACCTTCTTAACCGAATCCGCCTCGTTAGCAAGCTGATTCAAACGTTCGCTTAATTGCGTTTGCGCCTCGCTTTCCCTTTGAACTAAACCGGCGACCTTTCCGATCTCTTCGCGCGAACTGTATAGCTTCTCGGCGGCGACGTTCATACTTTCTTTCACATCCTCGATCTCGTCGCGCATCTGTTGAAGTAACTTATTGGTTTCGCTCCCGTTTGCGACAATTCTGACCATTTCGTCCAGATTGGCTTTCGCCTGTTTATGAATTAACGCTCCGCTTGCGTCTAATTGCGAGGAGATCGAAGCGTTTTCGTCCGCGCTATCGATCGCTTTTGTTATCGCCTTTTGAACCTCGCCTAAAAGTAGGTTAAGATCGGCGCATAGCGCGCCGATCTCGTCCGGATTTTCGTTCAGCCGCGCCACAAAGTCAAGATCGCGAGCGATTGTTTTTACAGCCGATCGCGCAAGCGAGATTGGATTAAGAAATTTCGCGATTGCGATCCAGCCCACAATAGCCGAAAGCGCGAAACCCGCCGCGCCGATAATCAACGCGCTATAAAGCGCGGCGGCAAGCGTCCTGTTAATACTTTCCAAAGGCATATCGGCGCCCGCCACAAACCTAACGCCGTTATCCGTTTCGATTGGAACAAATATGCTTCTGTGGCTTCCCCATTCGTCTACATATTCGTCGAACTGTATTTCATTCGTCCGCAACGCTTCGGCGAGCTTGGGGCTTGCGTCCTCATATAGGTATAACGGCTCTTTTTCAAGCGCGCCTTGCTCCATTTCAGACTCTTCGGGCGTATCAACGACAAAATGAAAGCCCTTTTCCGACTCGACAAGGGTGTAAATAAACTCGATGTTTGTGCTGGCGCAGAACTTATAGGCGCGTTCGTTGAGCGCCTTGAAAAGCTCTTGATCCATAACGCCGTTTATAGCCTTATCATACGTGTCTTCGGACGCAAAGCCGGCAGCGGCGTAAGCCGCCGCGAAAAGACGGCTGTTGACGCCCTCGTTGACGTCGCTCCTATGCCCCGTATAAATGTAAACGCCGTAACTAACAGCCGTAATGGCGTTAAGAAGCAGCACCGTTATCAAGAGTCGCCCGCGAATAGAAGACCAAAACGACATGGTTAAACTTTCCGACGCAAATTTGCTTATAATATCACTATATCGGTTAATATAATGGATACTTTTTACCAATGTTAATAGATTTTCAGCGTTACAGCTCCATTAAAATCGGCTCGCGGATTGAGGCGGAAGTCGTCAAAGATCGCGGTTTTGACCCGCGCGGCTTCTTTATCGTCGGAAACGCTTGCAATCTGCTTATATCGCCAAATCCGCCGCCGATCGCGATTTTGGATCGCTCGTTCGATTACCTTCGCGTAGAGGGCGAAACGCTAATCGCCGGAGGCAAAACGCCAAGCGGACGAATAACGTCGCTGTGCAAAAAAGAAAATCTGGGCGGCTTAGAATTTTTATCGGGGTTGCCCGGTAGCGTCGGAGGGCTGATAGCGATGAACGCGGGGTTGAAAAACGCAAGCGCGTTTGATCGGCTGCTTTGGATCGACTTTGGCGGCGGCAAAATCTGCGCGAAGGAAGTAGAAAGCGGCTATCGGTTTGCCAATCTGCGAGGCGTCGTTTTTGAAGCGGCGTTTAAGCTCTCCAAAGGCTACGACCGAGCGCTTGAAGCCTATTATTTAAACATACGCGATTCGCAACCTAAAGAGCCTAGCGCGGGAAGCTGTTTTAAGAACCCAATCGGCGATTACGCGGGCAGGCTGATCGAAGCGGTCGGCTTGCGCGGCGCGCGGCGCGGCGGCGTTGGCTTTAGCCAAAAACACGCCAATTTTCTGGTTAATTTCGGCGGCGGCTCGTTCGACGACGCTATAAAGTTGATCGACGAGGCAAAACGCCGCGTTTTAGAGAGCTTTAATATCGCGCTGGAAACCGAAATTAAAATTATATAAGCGCGTCGAATGCGGGGGTTATTAAAGAAAGAGATTCGGCGCGCTCTTTTGCGCTTGCCGCCTATAGCTTATCTTCATTGCAGAAAGTAGCGTTTTCTACGACGCGAAAGCCGCTTTCTTTGCGCCGCCATACACTCTCCGTAACTCTGCCGACGCGCCGCCTCCCGTCGTTCCCGCGCGGAACAAGCGAGAGCGCTTCGTAATCGCAAAAGAAGGCGGGAATCCATAACAACGACCGTCAAAAGATGGATACTCGCTTGCGCGGGAACGACGGAGAAGGTTGCCATTGCCGCGAAGCGCCCGCGCGGGGTAGGGAGCGCAAGGCGCGGAGGGGCGGAAATCTATCTCGGCGTAAATCTTGAGGAAACGATTAGCTTCCATAAATGGTCGGCGGCGCTTTTAATAAGCCTCGCCTACGGGTCCCATCTCGGATTGGTATCGCACCACGCGGTTGCGCCCGCCGTCTTTTGCCTTATAGAGCGCTATATCGGCTAGTTTAATCGCTCGCCATATACCGTCGGCGTCTTGCGGATAAAGCGTTATGCCGACGCTGACGGTTTTTGATATGCTATCGCCGGCGCCCGTTTTGAAAGGGCGCGCCGCAAATTTTTCGCGTATCTTTTCCGCCACCGCCACCGCGCCCTCTTCGGAAGCGTTAAGCAGCATAATCAAAAACTCTTCGCCGCCCTGCCTGATCGCTATATCCGCCTCTCGTATAGAGCTTGTCATAGTGTCGGCTAAACCCTTGATCACAAGGTCGCCTATATCGTGTCCGTAGGTGTCGTTTACCATTTTGAAATGATCTATATCCAATGCAAGCAACGCGTAAGAGGAGCGCACGCGAGAGGCTTGGCGGGCGATATGATCGGTAAATTCGTTAAGAAATTTGCGGTTATACAGCCCCGTCAAACCGTCGCGCAAATTGGATTCTTGCAACACGTGCGTTAAATAGCGGCTTTCAAGCACGGGACGCGCCGCGTCAAAATAGTTGTTTAGCGTCGTGATTTCGACCTTGATTCGCTCTAAACCGACGGAATCTTCCGACGAAACCTGCAACAGCAACGAAACCTCGTCCGTTACGCGATAGGGCATACACATAAGAACGCGCCTCTCCTCGTTTTCCAAATCAAAATAAGCGCACACGCGGGAAAAATCGTCGCTGAACACGACGGTTTGACTTCTTAACGCGCGGCACTCCTCGCACAGCGTCTGCGCTTCGTGCGCGCGGCAGTAAAGTCGAGGGTTGACGGCGTATATAACCTCGCTTTTACCCTGCGCGATCGAAACCTCGAAAAGCGCGAAATCGCCGTTCTCGCCGAGAATTTTGCGAACGACGTCGATCAAATGCTCGTATATTTCGTTTTTGTCCCGATCGATCTCTATCGTCTTTTTGAACTTGTAAATATCGACGAGCGAATCGACGATTTCGCGCATGCGGATCAGCGGGTTTTCATTCGCGTTTTTTTGCGCCGTAGCGCCGATTAAAATCACGATTCGCTTATCGATCTGCTCCACCATATCGCGCAGTTTGGAGTAGAGGCTGTTTAACTGCTCGGCTAACTTGCCGCCTTCGTCGGTAAGCGAGGTGGAAATCTGCGGCGAAAAGTCGCCTTCGTGTCCCTTTTTGATCGCTTTGGTCAGCGCTTCAAAAAGTTCCAAATATCGGTTAAGCCACTGATTTGTTATCAAAGCCGCGGCGATCGCCACTAGAAACGAGGCGATACAGATACGCGCCATAGTTTTTAACCCGCTCTCGCGCATATCGCTTATGTCCATAATCATACTGATCGCGCCTAGCACTTCGCCGCGTCCGCCGACATGACACTGCAAACATTCCGGAGTGGCTATGTATGGAATGGTAACGCGCAAATGCGCCGACGAGCTTGTTTCGGTAACGCGATCGGCGCTTTTGCCGCTGCTTATCACTTCGGCGTCAATTTCGTCTTTTGACCTTTCGCCCTCGAAGCCTACTCCGTAATCTCGTATAACGCTGTCGGCGCGAATCACCCAAACCTGTTCCAAATCGCGCACCGCGCCGATTCGCTCCATAAAGTGATGGCGGTTTTCCATAACGTCGTTTATCATATGCGCCGTCAAACCGTCGCGCACCAACGTCGCGGTCATTTTGGCTTTGTCGATAGAGCTTTGGATTGCAAACTCTCGAAAATTAAACCCCACGATCAGCGTTACCGTCAACGTAAGCAGCACGAGAGTTAAAACTAGCAAAACCGATATGCGACGCTTCATAGATCAACGCCTCCGAATTCTTTCTTAGCGTTACATTATACGTAATATCGGCTATTTCGCGCTTAAGAAAAACAGCTGCTTGCCCGTCCCCATCTTTACCGCGACGTCAAATTCCATTCCGAGCGCGGCGGCGGTCGAAAAAATATCGGTGAAATACTCGCACAAAATCGCCGCCGCGTCCGAAATCGCGGGGTTATGTCCGATAATAAGCGCGCTTTCGCATCTTAAAGCGATCGAGTCGATAGCGCGGATATACTCCCGCGATTCGCCTTCGTATAGGCTTTCCTCCGTTTTTACGCGATCGAGCGCTCCTAAAATATCGGCGACGATCAGCGCCGTTTCTCTAGCTCTCCTAGCGTCGCTTACCAGCACAATATCCGGTTTACAGCCGTTTTCGGCGAGTTTTTCCGCGATTGCTATCGCCTCTTCTCTGCCCTCGTTGGTTAGCGCCCGCTCGCGATCGTTTTTTCCTTTTTCCGCCTTAGCGTGCCGCATTAACACTAACGTTTTCATTTTTTACCTCGATTTTATTTAGACTTAACAGCGCGTCCGCGTTCGGGCGACGTCCCATAAATTCGGCGAAACTATCCATAGCCTTTCTCGATCCGCCGACGCTTAGAACCGAGTTTAGGAAACGATCGGCTAACGCGCGGTCAAAAACGCCTTTTTCGGCAAACGCCAAATACGCGTCCGCGCTTAGAACCTCCGCCCATTTATAGCTGTAGTAGCCCGCCGAATAACCTCCGCCGAAGATATGGCTAAAGCCGTTTTGAAACTTATTATACTCCGGCGGTTTTATTAACGAGGTCGTTTTTCGTATTTCGTCCAAAATCGCCTGAACCTCGCCGGCGCTATGCGCGCCCAAATGAACCTTGAGATCGAACAGCGCAAACTCGCACTGGCGCAACATAGCCAGCGCCGACTGAAAATTTTTAGCGTCGATCAGCTTTTGAATCATCGCGCGCGGCAGTTTTTCGCCCGTTTGATAGTGCGACGCGAAAAGCTCCAGAACGCGCGATTCGTAAGCGAAGTTTTCAAGCCACTGACTAGGAAACTCCACCGCGTCCCACTCGACGCCGCCAATACCGCTAAGATCGCGCTCGTTTACGCGGCTAAATAGGTGGTGGATCGCGTGTCCGACCTCGTGAAAAAGCGTAACTACGTCGCTATGGCGCAGTAGCGACGGCGCGTTTTCGCTAGGGGCTGGAAAGTTGCAGCAGATATAGGCGCTCGCAAACTCTAGGCTATCGTCGGCGCGGCGCATTCGCGTTTGATAAGCGTCCATCCACGCGCCGCCGCGCTTACTTTTGCGCTCGTATAGATCGACGTAGAGCCGTCCGAAAACCTCGCTCTTAAACGCCAGATCATAGATCAAAACGCGATCATTCCAGACGGGGGCTTTCGCCTCTTGGAACGAAACGCCAAAAAGCCGCGTCAGAAAATCAAACAGCCCCAGCAACGCGCGGTTTGATTCAAAATATGGTTTATACAGCTCCTCGTTCAGATCAAATTTGGCTTTTTCTAGTTTTTTGCTCCAGAGGCTAAAATCGTAGCTTTGCAGTTCGTCTTTGAAGCCGTTCGCTTTGGCAAACGCCTTTAACTCGTCCAACTCCCGCTTCGCTTGCGGCGCGGATTTCTCGATCAGCTCCGTTATAAAGTCGATCGCCGCCTCCGCGCTCGGCGCCATTTTGGTTTTGAGCGAGTAGTCGGCGTAATGGCGCATACCTAATAGGCGCGCCTTTTCATTTTTGAGCTTCAACATCTCTTCGATAATCGCCTCGTTTTGCGGCGCGCGCGCGGTATGGGCGCGGTAAAGCTCCTCTCTAAGCGCGCGGTTTTGCCCGTAGGTCATATAGGATATATAGGCGTGCGGCAGGAGCGTTAGCTTCCATTTGCCGCCTTCGGCTTTGAACGCTTCGAGATCGCTTGGCGCGATACCCTCCAAATCCGCTTGATCGATCTCTTTTTCGTAGGCTTTCGTCGCCTCCAGCAGGTTTTGCGAAAAGAGGTTGTCTATATCCGCCAGCCTCGCGTTGATCGCGGCGATTTGCTCTTTAGCGCCGTCGTCAAGCTCCGCGCCCTCCAGAACAAACGCCAAAATCGCGTCTCCTAAGAGCTTTCTTTGCGTCGCGTCAATCGTATTGTCGTTTGATAAGATATCCCGATATGCCTTAAGTATCCTCGTATCTTGCGCCAAGCGCGTTTCGTAATCGCTAAGGAGCGGCAGCATAGCGCTATACGCCGCTTGCGTCTGTTCGCTATTTTCCGTATATTGAAGTATGCAAACGGGGGTTGTGAATATCGCTAATTTTTCGTCTAGTTCCGCTATTGGGCGAATAAACGACGTAAAACTTTTGTTTTCTTGAGCGATCAGCGTCTCTATAACCGCCTCGTTTTCGGCGAGCAGTTTTTTTAGCTCGTCTGGTTTCGCGGCTAGATCGCCCGCGTTAAATTGCTCGAACATCGCGTTCCTTTATAAATAAAGCCGCAATTATAGGGCGCGTATCATTTAGCGGCGCGCAAACGTTTTGCTCCTGAATCTGGTTAAAAATGGCATACTTACGGCTCAATTCTAAGTCGCGAAGGACAATAATGGCAAATAAAACTCCCGCAAACGCTTCTGATAGCGTCAATGAAACTACCGCGCCGCCTAAAAGCGCGGTCGTTGGGTCGCCCCCCCCCCCCCCCGAAGGCGAAAATTTTGGTTTCTGCCTACCAAAAGCCGTTTTATATCGTTTAGTCAAGTAAGAGAGGATT
>JAIRNH010000027.1 GCA_031258155.1 Helicobacteraceae bacterium
TTCTATGGATTCCCGCCTTCCTCCGCGATTACGAAGCGCCCGCGCTTCTATCGCTCCGCGCGGGAATGACAGAGAGAAGATGATTTCCGCATTCCTTTGCGCCAAGCGAAAGCAAGCAAACGGGCGCTTCGCGGGTATGACGGGAGGGGCGGGAATAACAAGCTGCGCGGCGGTTTAATCGCTTATAACGCTAACTTCGCTAAAAATTTCGCGATCCTAAACCAAGCCGATCTGTTTTCGCCTCTCGTCAATCCCTTAAAAGGTAAGGGATCGCAAGCGAACGTCGCGCACGCGCGGGCTAAGGGAGCAAAAACTACGCTAAAACGCGCCAATAACATGTATCGTCGTTATCGCCGAAACAAAACCGTTAGCGCGTTAAAAATCGGCGGCTTTAACGTTTTGAACGTCTAAACTATCGCCGCTAAACAGATCGAAGGCGCTTTGATAGATCGCTACCGCGCGGCGGCGGGCGGCGTTGGTCAAATCCGCCGCTTTAGCGGGGCGTAGAATTACAAAATCGCCGTTTGACGAGGCGAACGCTAGGCGCGTGTTTGTGGCGACAAGCGCGCGCGCCTCTTTGCTGGTGACACTTAAAATATCGCGTCCGAAAAATCGCGACTCGTAACCCCAACCAAACAGGCTAAAAAGCGTCGGCGCAATATCGATCTGAGAGCAAAGCGTATCGATCGCGCGCGGCGCTACTATTTTTGGCGCGTAAAAAACGGCGATCGTCTCGTAATCCGCTAAACGCGGATTGTCGTTTGAAGCCACAAACGCGCCGTCGGATAGGATAATGAATACGGTGTCCTCAAACCACGGTTTTGCCCGCGCCGCGTCGATAAAACGCCCTAAAGCGTAGTCAAAATATCGCGTCGCGCCTTCGCGCGAGGTTTTCGGCGCTATATCGATTCGTCCGCGCGGGTAGTTATACGGAGCGTTAATAGACGACGCGAGCAACGTCTGATAAAACCGTCGATTAGCTATATAATGGCGATCGGCTTGCATAAGCGCTTCGGCAAATAGATCTTCGTCGCTTTGCTTGCCGCCGGAAGCGAAAGTTTTGTTTTCGGACGCGAAAGCGTCTCGATCAATAACCTCGTAACCTTCGCGCGCAAAGAAAGCGCCGAGATTGTCGTAATACCCGTATCCGCCGTATATAAATTGTCTTGCGTAACCGCGATCGGCAAATATATCGGCGATTGAAAAAAGCGGTTTGGCGGATCGCTTGATAATAGAATCGCCGGCGATCGCGGGAATGCTTAAATTAAACGCCTCGATCGTTCGCAAAACGCCGACGCCGGAAGCGTATACCCGCGAAAACGACAAACCCTCTTGCGTATAGCTATTTATATTGGGGGCGAACGCATTTAATAGCTTTTTGTCTAATCCGCTTGCGATCACGACGACAACGTTAGGCGTAATCTCCGTCTGTTTCGGCGCGGTTATTTTACGAAACTCTTTCGAGCCGTTCAGCAAAAATCGATCGTCGCCGCTTTTAATCTCATTGACGATAATTGAGATCGCTTCCTCTTTTGGAAGCGCGGGATAAAACGTATAATAATCGACGCTTTTCGCGCGACTAGCGGCAAAGAACTCGTAAATACCGTTGCGCGAAAGCTCTTGATAGACTCTGCGTTCGCCGCTTATAAAAGGCGAGTAGAACAAAAAGATCAAAACCGCTATACCCGCGTGAATCCAAAACAGCGCCAATCGCGTTTTTCCCGAAGAGAGCGCGCCGCTTGAATCTCGCGCCATAAAAAACTTTATCGCGCCTAAAACAAAAAACGAAGCCAATATAACGCATATCGTTAAGATCGTCGCGATCGCGGTAAGAGAAATTTTATCAAACCTAAAACCATTTAGCAGATAATCGACGGCGATAAAATTAAAACGGCTGTAATACGCGCCCCAAAATAGATATTCAAGCGTCGCGCAAAATAGCAGCAAAAACGAGAAAATAAAGATAAGCGAATAAAGATAGATTTTACCCGCCGTCGCGCGGTAAAAACATTCGCTAAAAATTAGCGTCAAAACGCAAGGAATAAGCAGTATATACGCAAGCGAAAATAGATCGTTTATCGCGCCGAAAAATAACGCTTCAAGCGCCGCTAAAAACTCCCAATTAAAATTGCCGCTATACACGACAAACAGCGCCAATCGCAATAACATGCTCGCGATTAACGCGATTGAAATAAGCGCTCCAAGCGCTCTAAAATGAGTCGTCGCAAGATAAGATCGCATAAATTCCTCGCAAAAATAAAAACGCCATTTTACCATTGCGTCGTAAGCGCGCGCTGGGTAAAATGCTCCAATTTTCGTTTAAGGAACGTCAAATGAGTTGTAAACATCTCCTTTTATGCGCGTTATTGTCTATTGGCGCGTATGCCCAAAGCATATCGATCGACGTATTAGACGCCACGATCAAAGACAAACGGGTTTCGGGCGCGAGCGTAATACTCCAGCAGACGGGCGAGGCGAGCTTGCAGGCAAAAACCGGCGCGAACGGCAAAGCTACGATCGCCTTGCCAAAACCCATTAAAGCCGACGCGACGCTGATCGTTAAAAAAGAGGGCTACTCCGACCTAGTCGTCAAATGCCCGTGCGACGGGCTGACCTACGCGCTTAGCCCCGTTATGCAAAGTCTTGACGGATTGCGCGTCGTGCTTTCGTGGGGCGCTCAACCGCTCGATCTCGATTCCCATCTTGTTTTCGGCTCCCAGCACGTCTATTTTGACGATCCCGCGAGCGCGTATGGCGGTAACGCTTACCTCGACGTGGACGACAGGAATAGTTTTGGTCCCGAAACTATCACGATCCAAAAGCTAGAGCCAAATCAAGCCTATATTTACGCGGTGCATAATTTTTCGCGAAGCTATTGCGACGTCAAACCCTCCAACCGCGGTTGCGACTCCGCGATAACCTCGATTGCTTCTAGCGGGGCAAAGGTTTTTGTGTATTCGGGGCGATCGCTCGTGAAAACTTACGTTCCGCCGCAAGAAGGCGGCGCTTTATGGACGGTTTTCAGGATTGATCAAAACGGGCAGATTGTCGATCTAAACGCTCTGCACGAAATTACGCCTAACGATATTCAATTTCCAGACGGAGACGACAATCTTAATCTGATCGCTCCGCGCAAAATGTCGGGGCTAATCAAAACTCTCGCCCAAACGGATAACCGCGCCGCCGCCTCCGCGATCGATCCGCGCGCCGAAGCGATAAACAAAAAGGGCGAAAAAGCCTACCATTCAGGCGATATAGAGGGCAGTATTCGCTACTATCAAAACGCCGTGGAGATCGATCCCGCTTTCGCGCAAGCCTATAGCAATATGGGGCTGTCGTATCTAAAACTCGATCGTTTTTCGGAGTCGATCTGGGCAAACCGCAACGCGATCGCGCTGGCAAGCGGCGAAGAAGCCAACGTGATCCGCGCGTCGTCCTACTACAATATCGCGCGGCTTTACGAAAAATACGCCGATTTTTCACAGGCGCTTAGATATTACGAGCTTGCCAAAGCGCAAAACGCCAACCCGACTTACGATAAAGCGATCGCGCGGGTAAAAGCCAAGCGCTAAGAGTTATGTTTCGCGTCGCGGCGCTCGCGTTTTCGTTAGCCGTTGCCTGCTTTGGCGTTTTGCCGCCCGCGCTGATCGAGCGCGGGGAGGATAATCTAACCTTCGATCGAGCCTCAAAAATAGAGATTTTGTCGTTCGCCAAAACGATATTAAGCCGCCCTCCGCTAACGGCGGATCTCCTAGCGCAAAAGATCGATCTTAAACCCGAAAAGATCAATATGATAAGCGTTCTAAGCGTCCGCGATCGCATGCTAAACGCTCTGCTCGACAACTATCTCGCCGCGAGCGACAAAGCGGGCGAAAACCCAACGCGATCAGACGCCGAAGCGCGATTACGCGAGCTTGTAAAAGATTTTGTTATTGAACCCAAGCGCGAGCGGTTTTATAACGCCTATTTTTACGAGCTGATCCGTCTTGCGGCGCTGTTTCCAAAAACGAGCAGCGAGATCGATCGCTTTAACGACGCGGAGATATTAGGCGGCGAGCTTAACGATCGCGAGTTTATTTTGACCTTCGACGACGGACCGACCGAGAAAAACGGTTTGACGGACAAACTCGTTCAACTGTTAAACGAGCGCAATCAATCGGCGATCTTTTTTGTTTTAGGCGAAAACGCCGCCAAGCGCCAAAACGAATTAGCCAAGCTATACGCAAACCAGCGCTTAGCCTCGCATGGCTGGCGGCACGAATCTCACGCGAAAACGCCGAACGCCAAAGAGTCGATACTGCGAACCGACGATCTGTTGAGCGTCTATGCCAAAGAGGTTTATATCAACGCTTTCCGTCCGCCATACGCTCAGCGCGACGCGGATTTAGGCGCGTTTCTAGCCGAACGAAATATCAGCCTCGTTTTATGGAATATCGATTCGCAAGATTGGCAAAGCGCCGTAAGCGCTAAAGCCGCCGCCGATCGCGTTTTAACGCTTATGCTACTATGGCGCAAAGGCGTTATTCTCTTTCACGATACGCATGATAAGGCGTTAAACGCGCTTCCTATCCTCTTTAAGCAAACGCTTCGTTTAGGCGTAACCTTTTCCGTCTAAGAGACCTCTCTTTACCTCTAACCGCTTATAAACGCGCTCAGCGCTGAAATCAACGTTTCTGGATTTACCAAACGCCGCTACGCTACGTGTTGCTTTTGCTGAGCAAGAAAAGCTAACTTAAGCGGAGACGATCTAACATTCGCTAATTTTGATTTTATCAAGAAAGGAGAGCGCTACAATGCAATTA
>JAIRNH010000028.1 GCA_031258155.1 Helicobacteraceae bacterium
TGAAACAAACGCGAAAACGCCCGTAGAACCCGCGACGGATCAAAAGATCGAAAACAAGCCGACAATAAGCGTAATAAACGAGAAAACGGCTAATCAAACGATAAAGACGGCGCAGGCGCAAAACGCTAAAGCGCAAGCGGCAATAACGGGAGGCGAACTTGAAACGGCGCGTCCTAACGACGACGCTCAAAAACCGACCGCGCCGCCGCGTCCGTTTAGCGCTTTATTTGAAAACTCGCGCGACGGCGTTTTGGCAGCGCTAGAGCAAAACGCGCGCGAAAATCAAAAAAGTAAAACGCCGCGCCGATCCAACGAAAGATCGACCGAAAACGACGAAAGCAAAGCGATTGCGCCCGATCGCCTCGCCGACGCGTTACGCGCTAAAACGGCGCTCCATTCGCAATCCAACGCCGTTTTCGCAAGCGCGTCCGCGTTTGGCTCTCCGCCGCAAACCGCCGTAGCGGCGAGCTTTGACGGTTTATCGGCGCTTGAAACGGCGGCGAACGCGACAAGCGAGGAGGAGGCGGCGCAAGACGACGTTCAAACGTTAGCGCGACAAGACCCGATAAAAACGCTTGAGTTTAAGATTGGCGCGGCGCGATCGGCGGCTCGTTATTTCGCTTCGCGCCTAAGCGAAGCGGCGGCAAACTACAAGCCGCCGATTACGCGCGTGTCGATTGAAATGAGTCCGAAAGAGCTTGGGCTAGTAGAGGTTACGCTTATAAAACGCGGCGATCGGCTGATCGTTTCGGCGCAAAGCTCCGCGCAGACGATCGCGCTATTGACCGCGCATAGCGCCGATCTTCGCCAGAACCTCGCGCATAGCGGATACGATCAGGTTCAACTACGATATTACGAGCGTCAAGGCGATCAAAGCGGCGAGGATCGGCGAGAGAAAGAGCGCAAGCAACGCGAAAGAGAAAAGAACGCCGAAGATATAGAGAACGTCGTTATATAAAGTTTACGCGAAAGGTCGGCGAGAGAGAAAGCGCAAGTAGCGCGAAAAAGAAAAGATCTCCAATATATTGAAACGTCGTATATAAAGTTTACGCGGGGTTACGCTTATAAAACGCGGCGAAATAATCGCGCTATGTGTAATCCCCCCTCCCGTCATTCCCGCGCGGAGCGTATAGAAACGCAAGCGTTTCGTGGTCGCGCAGCAAAACGGGTATCCATAAAAAAGGTTAAAAAGCAACGCGCTTATATTATGATTGTTTAATAAAGATGGGTTCCCGTTTTCCTACGCGCCTTGCGCTCCTACCAAAGCGGGAGCTTCGCGGGAATGACAACGCGCGTTATACCGTATCTTTCTCGCCAATACCCGCTTTAGCTGGAATATAGATACACAAGCGTAAACGCTTAGGCGGCGATAGTCGTTATTCTCGCGATTTAACGCGTTTACGACTAGAATGTATTGCGTTTAAAATTGCAACGATCGGCGAAAAACGCGGGCGCCGAATAATGTTAATCGATGGATAATAAAAACCTCGTCCTTTGCTATTTTAATAAAGAATCGCGGAACAACAAACGGCGATCTTGCCCATAAATCGGGGCTTTGCAACGGCAACGGTTTTTTCGATTCTTGAGGCAAACGACGGGTAACCTGTTATAGACAACGGCGCTTGCGATCCTCAAAAACTTTAAGAATATACCCCTTATATTCATAAATAAACTTTGGGCTTTTGCGGGGGGGGGGGGGGGCTTTACGTGTGAACCTGAAATAAACCGAATCTATCTGAAAAGTATTAGTTAAATAACTAAGATTAAATTAAAAACGTCGCGTTTTTTCGATCAAAAGCGCTTAGTCCGAAGATTCCACTATATAAAAGTAATCGGGATTGAAGGCGGTATAGTATGGCTTTATAATCGCCTCGATATAGGCGTTTAGGCGATTTACTCTCGTTACTCTGCCCACTTTCACGCCCGCGAAAAATATGCCGTCTAAGCCGTTGGTAACCACCTCGTCGCCCTCTTTCACGTTCATCCACGCGGGTATATAGCGAACGATCATCTCTTGATCGGATCTGCCCATCGCTATGCCGGGCGTTTTTTCTTCTCCGATATAGACCGAATAGGAGCACTCCATATCGCCGTTAAGCAGCGCTTTAGCGTAACCGCCGATTGAATCCACAACGATTCCCGCCGCTTCGTTGTTGTAGATTAAGCCTTTAACCTCCGTCGGTTTCAGATCGCCGTAGTCGATTATGATTTTGCGCATATCGGGTAGCTCCGCGTAACTTAGAGCGCGAACCACTCTGACGCGAAATTTGGGCGGCGTTTCATAACCTTTGAGCTTGGATAAATTGACTATTTCCGCCGCGAACGCGTTTAAAACGACCTGATCCTCTTTTAGCCGTTTGTTTTCCTCTCGCAAACGCTCGATCGACTCGACTTGCTCAAAATGCGAGCTAAACCACTCGTCGCAACGTTGCGCCGCCGAGAGATAATACGATTTTACGGCGGAGGTGAATTCGATAAACAAGGTTCCGCTCGTAACGCTAAACTTAACCGCCAGCGCGGCGATCAATATCGCCGCGACGATTAGTAAAGTGAGCTTTGGCATATCTTACGAGTCGTAGGCTATCTGCTGTAAAAAGTCGATCTCTTCCAACACGCGCCCAGCGCCTTTGGCGACCGCCAAAAGCGGGTCTTCGGCGACATATACGGGCAATCTCGTAGCTTCGGATAAAAACTTGTCGATCCCTTTTAATAGCGCGCCGCCGCCGGCAAGAATAATGCCGTTTTCCACAATATCGCCCGCAAGATCGGGCGGCGTTACCTCAAGCACGTCTTTGAGCGCGTCTAAAATATCTTTAAGCGTGTCTTGCAGAGCCTCCCTAGCGTCGTCGCTCGTAAACTCTATGCCCGCCAATAACCCCGTGATCTGATCGCGCCCTTTGACAAACATTGAAAGTTGCTCTCTTGGCGCTACGGCGTTGCCGATTTCTATTTTAATCTCCTCCGCGACGCGCTCGCCTACCAATAGATTGTGCTTACGCTTGATGTAATCGATGATAGCCGTATCGAGCTTATCGCCCGCAACGCGAATCGATTTGCTGATCACGAGACCGCCTAGCGAAACCACGCCGATCTCGGTAGTGCCGCCGCCAATATCCACCACCAGCGAACCGCGCGGCTCTTTCACCGGCAATCCCGCGCCGATCGCCGCCGCCATCGGCTCTTCGATCAGATAGACCTCGCGCGCGCCCGCGCTCATAGCGGACTCTTTGATCGCTTTTCGCTCCACCTGCGTTACGCCGTAGGGAACGCCCACTATTATGCGAGGACGAACGAAGGTCTTGCGCCTATGCACCTTCTCTATAAAGTAGCGAATCATTCGCTCGGTCATCTCAAAATCGGCGATCACGCCGTCTCTCATCGGACGAATTGCCACGATATTGCCGGGCGTTTTGCCCACCATCTCCTTAGCCTCGTGTCCGACGGCTAGAATACGGTTGCGCCCCGAAGAATCGCGCTGGATAGCCACGACGCTTGGCTCGTTGATCGCGATCCCTTGCCCGCGAACAATCACGACGGTGTTAGCCGTGCCTAAATCGATTGCTATATCGCTTGAGAATAGCCCGATAAGCTTGTCAAAAAACATAATTTTCCTTTAGGCGCTTTTCTTTTCCCGCGCCGGTTTAATATACAGGGGTTTTTCCTGACTTTGCACGCAACCCGCGTTGACGATCACTTCGTAGCCCTCTAGCTCCGGAAGTTCATACATGCTTTCGCAGGTAACTTTCTCTAGGATCGATCTTAATCCGCGCGCGCCTGTTTTACGCTTAATCGCCTGTCTCGCTATAGCGCGAACGGCGTCCTCTTCAAAGGTGAGTTTCACCCCGTCGATGGCGAAGAGCTTCCTATACTGTTTCAAAAGCGCGTTTTTCGGCTCGGTCATAACGCGCATCAAATCGTCTTCTTCCAGCTCTTTTAGCGTCGTAATAACGTGAAGCCGCCCGATAAGTTCCGGAATTAAGCCGTAATGCACAAGATCGTCCGGCTCCGTTTCGCCAATCAGCGATTGCGCGTCTCTTGCCACCGCGTCTTTTGAACGCGCAAATCCTAGCGAATTTTTGCCTAATCTGCGCGATATAATCTCCTCTAATCCGTCAAAAGCGCCGCCGCACACAAACAGGATATTGGTGGTGTCCATCTGAACGTAATCTTGTTGCGGGTGTTTGCGTCCGCCGCGCGAAGTTACGTTTACCTGCGCGCCCTCGACGATTTTTAATAGCGCTTGCTGAACCCCTTCGCCGCTAACGTCGCGGGTAATCGATCTGTTTTCGCCAAGCCGCGCGATTTTATCGATCTCGTCGATAAAAACTATGCCGCGTTCCGCTTTTTTTAGATCGCCGCCGGCGTTTTGCAACAGTTTCGTCAGAATGTTCTCCACATCCTCGCCCACGTAGCCCGCTTCGGTCAAACTTGTCGCGTCGGCTATCGCGATCGGCACGTTGAGATAACGCGCCAACGTCTGCGCCATAAGCGTCTTGCCGCTACCCGTCGGACCGATTAACAGCACGTTGGATTTAGATATTTCACTCTCGTCCTCGATCTCGTGCTGGCGGAATATGCGTTTATAGTGGTTATATACCGCGATCGCGAAGGTTTTTTTCGCCTCCTCCTGCCCTATCACATAGCCGTCTAAAATCTCTTTAAGAGCCTTTGGGCTGAACTCGGCAATATCCATCGCCTTGATTTTCGCCAGCTCGCCGTCGCTCAAAATACGATACGCGCTTGTAACGCAGGTTTTACATATTTTTGCGGAACTGCCCGTTAAAATCGGGTTTTCCTCCGTTTCGCTCGCGCCGCAAAAATCGCATATTTTCATCGTCATTTATATTTCCTCTTCTTGGGCGTCGGCTCGCGGAACGCCGCGTTTGCTCGACGCGATAAATTCGCAAAACAATCTAGCCTCGTCGCTTAGCTCGCCTCGCGCAAGCGCGTTTTGCGCCGCCGTCTTGGGAGATATGCGCGCTCTGAACGTCTCTTTGTATATCGGCTTTAGCGCGTCGATTATTTCGCGCGAAAAATGCCTGCGAAGCCCCGTCAAATTCAGCGCTTTAATTTTAGCGCGATTGCCTTCCGCCAACGTAAACGGCGGAATATCTTGACTTACCGCGCTCGCGCCGGCGACCATAGCGTATGCGCCTATGCGCGTAAATTGGTGCGCCGCGCTCATGCCGCCGATCACGGCGTAATCGCCGATCTCCACGTGCCCCGCGAGAGCTACGAAGTTGGCGATGATGCAACCGTTTCCGATCTTATTATCATGCGCGACGTGAACGTGTCCCATTAAAAGACAGTCGTTCTCGATTCGCGTCACGCCGCCGCCGCCCGCCGTGCCTATGTTGATCTGGCAAAACTCTCTGATCGTTACGCGATCGCCGATAATCAAACTTGTCGGCTCGCCGCTATATTTCAAATCCTGCGGCGGCGTTCCTATCGAAACAAGCGGGGAGATTTTGCAGTTTGCGCCGATCGCGGTTTTCCCCTCTATGTGCGTCCCGTGTCCGATCGCGGTTTTTTCGCCGATTTTGACCTCTTTGCCGATAAAGGCGTAAGCGCCTATAACGGCGGTTTCGGCGACTAACGCGCCCTCTTCGATTATAGCGGTTGGGTGAATGTTTGGCATCTATTGTTTTTCTTTATCTACTACCATCGCTTTTAATTCCGCTTCGCAGGCAAGCTCGCCGTCAACAAACGCTTTAGCGCCTAAAACCCACACCGAACCTTTTTGTTTGACGACGCCGACTTTATAATCGAGCCTGTCGCCCGGACGGATCGGTTTTCTGAATTTGGCGTAATCTATGCTCATAAAATAAACCACTTTGTTTTTTGCCGACTCCTCGCTCATATCGCCCGTATAAAAAGCCAATACCGCGCCGGCTTGCGCCATACCTTCGATGATCATAACGCCCGGATAAATTGGGTGTCCGGGAAAATGACCTTGGAAAACCGGCTCGCTGATAGAGATATTTTTATAGGCTTCAACATATTCGCCCGCCTTTACTTCGGTAACGCGATCTACCAATAAGAAAGGCACTCGGTGCGGCAAAATTTTCTGAATTTGAGTTACGTCCAGCGTCATCGGCTACCCCTTTTGTCGGATACAATCGCGGGTATTTTACTTTAGCGGCGCTAAAACGCCGCCTTTTAATCGAGAGCGTATCGCGAGGAAGTCGCTCCGCCGCGCCTTCGCGGCGTTTGATCGCGCCTTTGGGCAAAGCGGCGCGTTTTAGCGCGATCGTTGCGCGAGAAAATTATGAAAAATAAGATTTACGAATAGGACGAAAGACGCTAACGGCGATCGCGGTTTTTAGCAAAAAAAACGGGTTAAATCGCCTAGCCGTAGGCGAATATCATTCAAAAATTCTCGATTTTGACGATAGCTTATGAAGTCGTAAAGTAAAGGATACCACTATGCCGTTCAAAAGAACTATCGTTTTTCTGATCTTGTCCGCGAGCGCCGCTATAGCTTCCGCCGAAGTCGCGGCGAATGAAGAGGAGGAGGCGATCGCGCCCCAATACGCCGAAGCCGAAAAGGCGAGCGAACCTATCATCCTCAACGCGCCCACGTTGAAACCCACGAATATAATAACTATCCGCGCGATCGGCATGGGCGTAGCCAAAGAGGGCGTTTCTAGCCGCGCGCAAGAGATGGCGCTGGCAAAACGCGCCGCTATTTTGGACGGCTATCGTCAGCTTGGCGAAAAATTGCACGGCATCAAAATTAACGGTCGCGACACCGTAAAAGACGCTACGTTAATTCGATCGGAGATTCGCGCCGAAGTTCATAGCGTTATTCGCGGCGCGGAGGTTTTGGAGACTATTTGGGATAAAGGCTTGTGCCAAGTAGAGATGGAAGTTAAAATCGACGGGCGCAGGTGGTATAAGAGACTCGCGCGTTAAAATCTAGCGTCGGTCCAAAACTCATACGCGCTAACGCCGCCGTAAGGGCGCAAAAACTTAAGCGGCTTTCGGAGTCAGATCAAACGCGCGCAATAGTAGCTTACGGAGAAAAGCGAAGCGCGGCAAGGCGAGCGTGAAATAGACCCCGTCCTTTTCCACGCTTACGCTCGCAAACGAACGGGCGTTTCGCGTGAATGACGGGGGCGCCGATCAAAAGTTGTCGGTTATTCCCGAAAGCTAACATTTGTTCTTTCGCTCCTTTGTTCCTAAAAACGCGCCATTTGCCATCTCCGCCATACTCGCGAAAACGGGCGTCCATCTTTAATGATCGCTGTTATGGATTCCCGCCTTCGATTACGAAGCGCTCGCGCTTGCCCCGCGCGGGAATGACGGCATACGCTTCTCCCGTTATTGAAAGCGGCTATTACGCGCGCCAAAAGCCGCTTTGTTTTTGCGTCCTTACAGCCCCTTCACGCAAACATCACAGCCTAGTCGGCATAGTAACGACCGAATTTATTTAAAGGAGCGCGTATATGAAACGCAGTTTTATTACCGCCGCTATTTTGGCGGCTCTTAGCGTTACGAGTTTAACCGCGTCCGACGAGCATCGTCGAGGATACGAGGGTCTTGGCGGCGCTTTTAAGTCGATCGATCTAAGCGACGAGCAAAAAGAGAAACTGAAAGCTCTTAGAACAAATAGGGCTAACGCTTTCAAGAACGCCGAAAGGACGGAGGTTAAAACGGACTTCGCCGCCGTTTTCAAAGCCGATAGCTTTGATCGCTCGGCGTTTGTCGCCGCCGCGAGCGCTCGCGCGAGCGCGGATATAGAGAGGCGCGCCGATCTGCTAGCGGAGATTCACGCGATTTTATCGCCCGAACAGAGAGAGGCTTTCGCGAAACGTCTTGAAAAAACGGCGATAGGCGATCGGGGCGGTTTTGGCGCTTGCGGGAACAAACCGCGCGGCGACGATAAAAGGTAGCGATCAAACGTCGCCTCGCGTTTAAGCGTCGGCGAAGTTAAAGTTTGGTAAAAATAAGATTGCGAGAAAAAACTAATCTAAGGAGTTAAGATGAAGCTGATACAAACGTTATTAGCGATAGGATTGGCGGCGGGTTCTCTTTTCGCGGCGGACTACGCTTTCACGCCGACGAGAGGGAAGGTCGCTTTCAGCGTCAATCACCGTCTTTTAGGCGTGGTGGACGGTAGGTTCGACAAGTTTGAGGGAACGATTAGAATCGAGGCAAGTTCGGTTAAGGCGCTAAACGGCGCCATAGAAACGGCGTCGATTAACACGGACAACGTCAAGCGCGACGAGCATTTAAGGAACGACGACTTTTTCGACGAGCCTAATTTTCCAAAGATCACGTTCGCTTCCAAATCGGCAAGCGGCTCTACAATCACGGGCGATCTGACCATACGCGGGATAACTAAGCCGGTAACGCTAACGATCAAGCGCGATCTTGAAAGCGGCAGAACAGCCGACATATACACGCTAAGCGCTCAGATCAAGCGTAGCGATTTTAAGATCGGCGATACGATAACGACCAACGCGCAGATCGGCGACGACGTAGTTATCAAACTAACGATCAGACCCGCCATTTAAGCGCCAAGCCGCCCCGCGTTCGCGCGCGGGACGTCAATTAACGGGAATGCTCAAAATAATCTCGTCGGGCGATAACTTGACGGAAGCCGAAAGCGCTTTTGCCAACTCTTCTATCTGTCTATCGAACATCTCTTTGCGTTTCGCGCCGACGATAATTAGCTTGATAGGCGATTGTTCGCGCCGCGCGCGTTTGTCGCCGCCGCGCGAAACGCGAAGCGCGACCGTAAGCGGCTCGTCGCTTGCGCCAAAACTTAACAAGGCTTTGCCTATCAGCTTGGAAAGCCCGTTTTGGCTCGCGCCGACAGACGGCAAAGCGCGATCGTAAGCCGTTCTTACCTCGATTTTGCTTTTGCCGCGAAAAACGGCGATATTCGCGTCTATTATGGCGCGAAGATTGTCCGGCGCTATCTTTGCGCCGTCGATTTTTGAAACGGCGACAGGCGCTTGATAGAGCCTCAAGCCGATTAAGCCGTTTTCTCTAGCGGACATCAAGCCGTAGAAGCCAAACGAATGAAAGCCGATCGGCTCAAAACGTATTTCAAAAGCGCCGTTAGAGGCGGCGTAGCGCTCGGCAAGCGCGAAGAAAACGTTCGGATTGGCGTAGCCAAGCAACAATTCGGCGGATTGGTTTAAGTATAGCGCCTTGCCCCGCGAATCGAAAAGAAAAAACGGATTCAGATCCCGCTCCATAACGCCGAAAAAAAGCGAGTTATCCATTGGATTTCTCTCTTTTTTTCTCAAGATACGGCTCGCTTTTGCCCTCTATAAACTCTCGCGTAATAACGACGCGATTAACTTTGGAACCGGGCAGATCGAAAAGCAGTCTGGTCGTCTTTTCTTCCAATACGCCGCGCAATCCGCGCGCTCCGGTCTCGCGCTTTTTCGCGAGTTCGGCTATCGCGCGCAAAGCCTCCTCCTCGAAAACAATATCCACGCCGTCAAGTTCGAACATCGTTTCGTATTGGCGGATAATCGCGTTTTTAGGCTCGGTTAAAATCCGCGCAAGATCCTCGTCGCTAGGCTCGTCTAACTCGGCGATAATCGGAAATCTGCCGACAAATTCCGGAATCATTCCGTATTTCACCAGATCTTTGGGCGCGATTTTGCCTTTGTCCTCTTTGTCGTTTGATCGTCCAAAACCCATAACGCGCCCGCTTTTGGCGCGATCGCGCAGACCTACAAACGCGCCTCCCGCTATGAACAGCACGTGCGTCGTGTCGAACAAAACGGTTTCCGCGCCCGCGTTTTTGCGGCTGCCTTTGATCGGCGCGTAAACCTTCGCGCCTTCCAGAATTTTAAGCAACCCTTGTTGCACGCCTTCGCCGCTAACGTCGCGCCCGATTACCGCGCTTTCGCCTTTTTTGGCTATCTTGTCGATCTCGTCGATATACACAATCCCCTTTTGCGCGATCTCCGTATCGAAATTCGCGGCGGCAAGCAGGCGAGAAAGCACGCTCTCCACGTCCTCTCCCACATACCCCGCTTCCGTCAGCGCGGCGGCGTCCGCCATCGCGAACGGCACGTTCATCGCCCGCGCCAACGTTTTAGCCAATAGCGTTTTGCCGCTGCCGCTAGGACCTACGAGCAATATATTTGATTTTTCCAACTCCACGCCGCGAACCATAGGTTTATCGACGCGCTTGTAGTGGTTATAGAGCGCGACGCTTAAAATCCGCTTCGCGTCCGTTTGCCCGATCACGTAGGAATCCAAAAAAGAGGCGATTTCTTTCGGCTTGGCTAAGCCGCGCGTAAAGCCTAGCCCCTCGTTAAGCCGTTCCTCCTTTTCGATCGCCGCGGCGCACAGCGCGACGCAGTTATCGCAGATAGCCGCGCCTTCCACGACGAACAGCTTTCCGACCCGATCTCTTTTTTTGCCGCAGAAACTGCACCGCGCTTCAAAATTATTCATGAGACAAAGGCTTTCAGATCGACGTTGATAAGTTCGATATTATGCCGCTGTAAAAATCTTCTTTCGGCTCGGCTCGGCGGTTTTTCGGTTATATGCCACCCGCCGCCGCAGTTTTCGCCGCCGATTATTTCGCTCGCTACCATGCGATCGGTGTCGCGTTCAAAATTGCAACCCATAAAAAGCCATTTTATGTTTGATCTGCTCTGTTTAAACGCGCTCGGCGCCGCCATGCCCGCTATCGCCTCGGTCAGCCAATCCACAAAGTCCGCGTCGCTTAAAATCAGGCTCAATCTAGGCTCTAAAACGCCCAGCGGTTTAAAAAGAAGCGGTTTGTCCATAGCCACCTCGTCGGGGGCGATCTTTTTGTAGCCTTCGGCGCTTTTCGTAAACGCCTCGAAACGCGGTTGATCGCCGGCTATCCTAGCTACGCCGTAAACCAGCGTAAAATCGTCTTTAAGCGCCGTCTGCAAAGCCGCGTCGCGGTTGGTATCGACGATAACGCGAGGATTCAAGCGCGCGATTTTTTTGTGAATATCTAGCGGCTCGAAGCCGTTTTTGTAGATATTCGCAAAGAGCGTTTCAAGCGCCTTGCGCCCCTTGCGCTGTTCGATCGCCATCGCCGCGCGCGAATACTCCAGCATAAGCCTCGGCGACATAGCGCGGGAGTCGTTAAGCGCCAATATGATCTCGTCGCTCGAACTTGGCAGCTTAACGCCCTTAGAATCGACGGCGTTTTTGAAAATATCCAGCCCTAAATAGAAGGCGATTTTGCCCGCCTCAACGCCGCTTATAAAATCCGCCAGTTTCGGCGGCGCACTCTCGCTAGGATTATCCTCGTCGCGGCGAAGCGCGTTCGTCTTCGCTCTCTCAAAACGCCGCGTTTCGCCGTCGCTCGCGCTTTTGTTGGGCGCGACGAACTCTATGTTTTTCATGCTTTGATGATAATCTTTTCTCGCGAGAATTAGTGATTAAAAATTAGCCATAAACCTGCGCCTGAATTATGCGAAAATAGCGTTAATACGCTTTTTATAAAGGTTTCAAATGTATGCGGAAGCGATGGAAAGAATACGCAATCACCCGTGTTATAGCGAAGGCGCGCACAAAAATTACGCCCGTATTCATCTGCCTGTGGCGAGCGCCTGTAACATTCAATGCAACTATTGCAACCGTAAATACGACTGCTCCAACGAATCAAGACCCGGCGTTACCTCCGCAAAACTTACGCCGATCGAGGCGATCAAGAAGGTATTGTATGTCGGGAGCAAAATAAAAAATCTCTCCGTCGTCGGCATAGCGGGACCCGGAGACGCGCTCGCCAATCCAAAGCAAACCTTTGAAACCTTGAGACTTGTAAAAGCGCACGCGCCCGATCTAAAGCTGTGCGTCTCGACGAACGGGTTGCGCCTCGCGGAGTTTGCCGACGAGCTAACCGCGATCGGAGTCGATCATATAACCGTAACAATTAACGCGGTCGATCCCGCGATCGGCGCGAAAATCTATCCGTGGGTTTACGATTCGCGGACAAAACGCCGTTTGAAAGGGATCGAAGGCGCGGAGCTTTTGCTTGAAAGACAGCTAGAGGGAATAAAAAAAGCCGTTTTTAACGGAGCGTTAATCAAAGCCAATAGCGTGCTAATACCCGCGATCAACGAAGATTGTCTGAGCGCCGTCGCCGCCAAGCTAAAAGGGCTGGGCGTTTTTCTCCATAACGTTATGCCGCTGCTTAGCGAGCCTCGTTTTGGAACGCGATACGCTTTGGACGGCGTTGCGAGCGCCACGTTGGCGCAGGTTCAAAAGGCGCGCGAAGCGTGCGGTTTAAGCGTGGCGCAAATGGCGCATTGTCGTCAGTGCAGAGCGGACGCGACGGGGCTGCTCGACAAAGACAAAAGCGCGGAGTTCGGCTTTGGCGCCTACGCGCTTAAAACGATCGACGAGCTTAAAACGGAGTATTTACGGGCGAACCGCGCCGAGCGCTGGACGGCGATCGAGAACTTTCGCAAACACATGGATAGGGCGAGCGACGATATTCGCGCTTTAAGCTCGGAGAATAAAACGACGCTGATCGCCGTAACAAGTCAAAGCGGAGAAACAATCGATCTGCATTTCGGATCGTGCGCTCGCTTTGATATTTACGAGGTCGGCGATCGCGGCTATAAACTTTATTCCAAACGAAACGTCGCCAGTTATTGCAGCGGAGAGGATAGTTGCGGCGACGGTCCTATCGACGGAATAAAAAAGGCGCTCGAAGGGGTGAAGTTGTTGCTAACGGCTAAAATTGGGCGTTGCCCTAACGAGGCGCTTAAATCGGTTGGTTTGCAAACGAGCGAAAAATACGCGGATATGGCGGTAAAAGAGGCGCTGGTGTCAGCCGCCCGCGAGTATTTCGGCGTAGGCGACAAGGAGGTCGAAGCGTGATTATCAACGACGCCACTTTGCGCGACGGAGAGCAAGCGCCGTTTGTCGTCTTTTCGCGAGCCGACAAGATCAAGATCGCCTCCTTGCTTGTTAAAGCCGGCGCGGACGAGCTGGAGATCGGCGTTCCGGCTATGGGCAAAGCCGAACGCGCCGATATAAAAGAGCTACTGGCGTTAGGTCTGCCGCGCAGAATGATAAGCTGGAATCGCGCCGCGCGAGCGGATTTGGACGCTTCGCTAGAGTGCGGCGTTAAAGCCGTCAATATCAGCGTTCCGTTAAGCGATCTGCTTATTTCGCTCAAGTTTAACGCCGATCGAGATAGGCTTTTTAAGGCGTTGGAAGAGACGGTTTCGCTCGCCAAAAAAGAGGGGCTGTTTGTGTCCGTCGGCGGCGAGGACGGATCGCGCGCGAACGCGGTTTTTCTGAAAGAGGTCGTCGCGTTTAGCCGCGATTTAGGCGCGGATCGTTTCCGTTTTTGCGATACGGTCGGGATTTTAACGCCGTTAAAATGCGCCGCGATCGTGGGGGAACTTGCCGCTATAATGCCGATAGAAATGCACGCTCATAACGATTTTGGCATGGCTACGGCAAACGCGATCGCCGCTTTTGAGGCGGGGGCGCGGAGCGTCAACACAACCGCGATCGGACTTGGGGAACGCGCGGGTAATTCAGGTTTTGAACAGGTTTTGATGTGTCTGGCGACGCTGTTTGGCGAGCCTCGCGCGATCGACGCGCAGGCGCTAAAAGCGCTGACGAAAAGCGTGGCGAAAGCGGCGAAAATTCGCCTGCCGCGCAATACTCCGATCGTCGGCAAAGCGCTCTTCGCGCACGAAAGCGGCATTCACGCGAACGGCGTTTTGAAAAACAGCGCCGCTTACGAGCCGTTCGCGCCGTCGATTGTGGGCGCAAAGAGAGTTTTCCCGATTGGCAAGCATAGCGGGAGCGCGACGCTGAACTATCATCTAAATAGGCGCGGGATCAAACGAACGCGATCGGAGTTAAACGCGCTGTTGCCGGCGGTGCGCGAGGAGGCGGCGCGCAAACGCGGAGTTTTAAGCGAAAACGAGCTGATAGGTTTGGTAGCGCGTTGCAAATTCGTTGGCTGAACGAACCGGACATATCGACTATCGCGCGCTGGGGCGAAGCCGAAGGGTGGTTGATCGACGAAGGCGAGTTATCGAGGATTCGCTCTAGGTTCTTTTATCTGTGCTTCGGCGCGTTTGAAGACGACTGTTTGCTAGGCGCGATTATGGGCTACGCGCACGAGAAAACCGCGTGGATATGCGATTTTTTAGTCGATAAAGCGCGCCGCCGCGCCGGCGTTGGAACGAGGCTGTTCGAGCATGCTTTGGATTCGATCGCGGCGCAAAAGCCAACGCAAAGATTGTTTGCCGAACCGAATATGGCGGCTTTTTACGAGAGATACGGCTTCAAAGCGGAAGGCTTATGCGGCAGGTTTGTTTTACGCGGCGGCGCGAAAACGCCCCCGCTTAGCGCCGATCGTCTGCGAAAGATGGAGACCAAAGACGCGAACCTCCTACTCAAATACGCAACGGCGGCTTTTGGCGAGGATAGATCGGCGTTTATTAACGAGGATATGACGTTTGCCAGCTCGCTGATACTGGCTTTGCCAAACGGCGCGTTGCATTCGCGTATGATTGGAAAGAGCGTTTTCGCGGGACCGTTTCTTGCGCGCGAAGCGGCTTATAACGACGCGGAAACGTTGCTTCGCGCCTTAGTCGCGATCAGGGGGCAAAAGCCGATCGCCGTCGATCTGCCAATGGAAAATAGCGAGGCGACGCGGATTTTGAACATTTACGGTTTCAAACAAACCGGCGAAACAATCCGAATGTCTAGGGGCAAAAATATACGCGAGCGCGCCGCGATGATATACGGCTACGCTACCGCCGGCAGTCATGGATAATCGCGCGAAAAGGGACAAAACCGCGCGTTTTTGCGCCGATCGCCAAACGTTTCAACCCGCGCGCTCGTTAAAAAACGCGACAAAACTACCAACGGTAAGCAACCGCCGACGACGTTTCAATTCGCGTTACGTCGCCCCTTTCCGTCATACCCGCGCGGGTGTGACGAGAGGTTTGCGTTTGTTTTTATTGGATTCCCGCTTGCTTCCGCGATTACGGGCGGTAAACCGCCCTATCGCTCCGCGCGGGAATGACAAGAATGGTTTTCCGCCTTCCTGCGCGCCTTGCGCTCCCATCAAAGCGGGCGCTTCGTAATCAAAGGCGGGTATCCATCTCTCTCTGTCATACCCGTGAAAACGGGAATCCATAACAACGATCATTAAAGAGATGGATACCCGCTTTCCTCCGCGATTACGGGCGGTAAACCGCCCTATCGCTCCGCGCGGGAATGACGAGAATGTGGATTGCCGCAATCCTGCGCGCCTTGCGCTCCTAGCGAAGCGGGCGTTGCGCGGGAAGGACGAAAGGGCAAGTTGGCGTTGTTACGTCTCCTTACGCGGCGTTATTTTAGTTTTACGATCCAGTAGTCGCCGTCTCCTTGGTTTCCCGTTACATTGCCGTCTGTAGAGCCGCTAGAACCCGCGATAATATAACCGTTGTCATTTGTCTGTTGGATAGAATTAGCGCCGTCGTTATCGCTACCGCCAAGCGATTTTTGCCATTCG
>JAIRNH010000029.1 GCA_031258155.1 Helicobacteraceae bacterium
ATTATGCTAAGCGACCCCGAGCGCGACAAGCCGATCGACGACGGGTTTTTCACCCCCGCGAACGGCTGGGATATTATCTCTCAATAAGGTTTTGACGAGTTGCGCGTCAGCGTTTATTATGGCGATCGGGATAATTTTGTGGAGATTATGCTAAGCGATCCCGAACGCGACAAGCCGATCGACGACGGGTTTTTCACCCCCGCGAACGGCTGGGATATTATCTCTCAATAAGGTTTTGACGAGTTGCGCGTCAGCGTTTATTATGGCGAGTAATTTTAGCGTCCGCGTCGATCAAACGACTGGCGCGTCGCTTTTATGACGCGATAGAAACATAAAAAGCTCCCCGCGTTTTGACGCGGGGAAACCTGAAAGCAAACCAACGTTCCTTTAAGCGACCTCTTATATCCGTATAGAACTACAAGAGGCAAGCGGCTTAGTAGTTAAAGATAGCCGCCACGCGAAGCGACGTATAATCCGTATCTTTATAAGCCTTATCGCCGCCAAAGACGCTAACTAGCGTCGCGTTAAGCGAAAACCAATCGGTAAAACCGTAGCCCGCCGTTAGGTCCAGCTCGTTAATAGAGCCTTTGCCGCCTTTGCTGCCCGTATCAAATACGCCAAGCAACGCGCCGACGCTAAGCGCGTCCGCTTCGTAGCCCGCGCCGATATAGATAGTCGTCGTCTCTTGGTTAAAGAAATTGTCGCCGTCCTCAAACGGGCTAACGTTTTCGCCTACGGCGCTTAACCCGCCGGCTCCGCCGTCCTCGTCCGTAGCCGCAAAGCCGGCGTATGCGTTAATGCCTTCCGCTGGCGCTATGCCCGCCTGAATATGAAGAACGCCGCCGTCATCCATGTTTTTGGTGGATTTCTTGTCAAGTTTCGAGATGGTATAAGCCGCGCTTGCGTTAAATAGATCGTTTTCAAACGCCACTTTGCCGCCAAACCAATCCGCCACGTCTGGCACAAGATAATACCAAGGCTCGATCGCCAAACCCTCTACGGGAGCGATAATCGCCTCTACAACATAAGCCCCCTGCTTCTTGTTGCTGATGACAACAACTCCGTTTTCGTCTCTGAGTGTGAGAACGTCATCCTCAAAGCCGCCGTAGTAGCCGTCGTAATCGCTTTCGGCGTATTTACCCGTGTAGCCCGCGATAACGGTAAGCGCTTCGGCTGGTTTAACAATCCCTACAATCGCCTCGTGGTAGTCGCCTAGCCACTCTAGCGCGATCTCCTGCCGTCCCGCCACAACCGTAAGCAGATCGTTGGAGTAGGTTAGATTGGCGGTATGGAATACCGTCGAATCAAAGCGATTGGCGTCGCCCCAGTCGCCGTCTTCTTTTTCAAAGAGCTTGCGGTTGCCGCGCGCGCCAAGATTAAAGCTCAGCCCGTTATAGACGTCGCCCGAAGCAAAACCTACGTTTACCGAGCCGTTTACAAAAAGGCTCTGCTTTTCGCCGTTGTTCTGCTTCTCGGAATGATTGGTCAGATCGCCATACACAACCCCCTCGATCGAGGTCTCTCCAGCCGCGAAAGCGGCGGAACCAAACAGCGCAAGCGCTACGACTATGCTAATGTTCTTCATTGTGAAAACCTTTCTTAAAATTAAGATAACGAATAATGCCATATTTTTCTGAAATCCGCATCGCCTTCTGTGGATCGTTTTTAAGCGCTTGACGCGATTTATCTATTGGGTGATAACGCGATACTCGATCGGAACGTTTTTCTTACGCTCTTTTTCTATATAATCCAGCGCTTTTTGACTGATCAAGCTCATTAACACATATACATACCGCACGTCGTCCTGCCAAAAATTATGTCGCTTGAAAAACGCCGCGCAATCCATCGCGAACAACTCGACTTCGGACGCGGTAACTTCGCCCATATTATTAGAGCAGTGGATAAGACAGATTTCGTTGGCGCGGGTGGCGATCAAATGCACCGCGTCGTCTTCGTTAATATCGACGTCTCTATAGGTTACGTCGTATCCGAGTCTTTTAAACGCGGCGGCTACGATTTTGGCGTAATGCTCGCCTTTAATCTCTTCCGCTTTCGGCTCGTTTTCGTCTTTGTCGTCGCCGTCCTCGCCTTTTTTTCTCCCCAGCTCTTCGAGTAGCCGCTGCTCGCGAAGTTTTTTGCGTTCTTCCTCGACGCGCCTTCGCTCTTCGGCTTTGCGCGCGTTTTCCTCTAAGCGGCGTTTTTCCAATAGTTCTTTGTAGCGCGAATAAGCGTAAAACGCCGCTAAGGCGACAATCGCGTAAAGCGCGTATTCAACGCCGTTCTTAACGGCGCCCGCGGTTTCCGCTATAAATCCTACGGCTAATATACCTAATATTATCCCCAAAAATAAGGTTCGACGGTTGTCCGCGTTGCCGCTCTTTGCCTCTTTCATTAGATTCCTTTATGTAGCCTTAACGGCGCGAATGATTATACCAGAACGCGCCGCCGCCGACAAAGGCTAACAGCTCTAAACGATCGCCCTCCTTTAAGATCGTAGTAGCCCAAAACTCCCGTTTGACCACCCGCGCGTTCAGCGCGCAGGCGGCTATCTTGCCCTCTATATCCAGCGTCTTGACGACGCTTTGAACGGAGGCGTTTTCCTCGACCTCGCGCGTCTGCCCGTTGATCTCTATTTTCATAGGTTAAAAGCGTAGCGCGCGCCTATCCCTCCGCCTATTTCGCGATCTTTCCAATACTCGTCGCCGTAATGTTTTTCTAGTTTTTGCCACAAACGATAACGGCAGAAAATGGACGCGCTTACAAAGAGGTTATCGCTAATTATCGATCTTTCAACGCCCGCGCTAACCAAAACCGATAGATTGTTCGGTTCCGCGCCGCTTTGAAAATCTTCGTAACCCGCGCCGATCGCCGCTTGCGCGTATGGGACGAAAGAGGCGATCGCCGTCTCTTTGAATCTAACGCCGCCAAAGGCTGAAATCTCTACAAAATCCTCCAATATACCTAGTTTCGCGCCGTAGTAAAGCTCTTTGCCGCCGAAAAATCCAAGCTCGATATTGTAAGCCAACTCGTCGGAGTCCTCGTCTGTTTTATATGTAGCGCCGTTTGCCGTTTCAAAACGCGAGCCGACTTTGACAATATCGCCGTTGTTTTTGGTTTTTATCTCTACGTCGCGTTTGCGATAAACGAAGTCCGCGCCTACTCCGACGAATATTCCGTATCGGCTTTCGGCTTTTGTTTGGTTTTGATCAATCTTGCTATATACCCGCCTTATTACGCGGAGGTTTTCGTCGGTCGGTTTGTCGCCAAGCGTCGGCGGGCGATCGCTTACATACTCCCGTTTGATAACGCGAGGCGCGTCGGCTAACAAAAGCGTTTGCGTGAATAACGAAATAAACAGTAACGCTCTAATCATAATCCCCTCGCTTTACGCTATTTGCAAGCAAAAATCGACGATCTTGCTTTCGTAGCGCTTTTTGTATAAAATCTAAGCAAACGCGATTCCATATTATCGCGGCGGCGTTTATGGAATAACGAATGCTTTATTTAATAGGGAGGCTTCCTATGCGCTTTATTGTTTTAACGGCGGTTTTCGCGCTTTGTTCATTCGCGAACGCTCTTGTTACGCCCTTTGTGGAAAGCGAGAACGGCTACGGCGCAAAGACCTTCGGCGGCGCGTTAATAGCGTCGAAAGAGGGCAAACTCATTCACAGAATATACGCGCTAGATTCGGTCGTATCTTTTAGCGAAATCATCGGATATAAAACGCTCGAACCAAAAGAGCCGCAAGAGACGACGATCGGCTTTTTGAATAGCGATCGGCGTTTAAGCGCCTACGCGGCGCTAGAGGCTGGCGAGATCGCGCCGAACATCTCGCTCAGGCTGGAAGCAAAAAACGGCGACGTGGAGAAGCTATTTACGCTTGAAAAGGGCGCTCGCGTAGAGGATTTGAAAATCAGGGTCGAAGGAGCGCAAAAGCTGGCGGTTAATAGCGCGGGCGAGCTTGTGATCGCCACAAAAAAGGGCGACGCGCGTTTCACAAAGCCGATCGCCTATCAAAACATAGGCGCCGAGCGAAAAACGATCGAGGCGGCGTATCGGATCGCGGACGGTTATTACGGCTTTAGATTGGGCGAATACGATAGGCGTTACGCCGTAGTTATCGATCCGCTCATGGCGGCGACCTATACGGGCGGCGCGGCGCGCGACGGGATCGACGCGATCGTTATCGATAGCGACACAAACGACGTATATGTCGCGGGTATTACCGATTCGCCCTCTATAGCTACGCTTTCGGCTTACGACGCTACGCTTGGGGCGCAACCGGACGGATTTATCGCCCGATACGACGAAAACTTGACAGCGCTTAAAGCCTTGACCTACGTAGGCGGGAACGGCGCCGATCGGATATACGGCTTGAGCTTAGCGCGAATTGGCGGCGTAAAGTATCTCTACGCCGTAGGCGAAACCGATTCGTCGGATTTAGGCGCGCCGCTTGGCGATAGCGACGGGTTTATCCTCAGGATTAGCGCCGATCTTAGCGCGTCGCCTTACGCGCCGACGCTTAAACGCGTCGGCGGCGACAACAAGGATCATCTAAGCGCCGTCGTCTATAGCGGCGGCTACGTCTATGCGGCGGGATATAGCGCCTCTAGCTCCGCGTTAAACGCTTCGAGCGCGTTATCGAATTACAACGCGCTCGCCGTTGCGTTTAGCCCCGATCTATCGACCGCTAGCGCCGTTATCGTCGGAACAAACGAGGCGGACAGATTTAACGCGATCGTCGCGACGCCAAACGGCGTTATCGCCGCCGGCGCGTTTGACGATAACGCCTCTATCGTTTCGTTTTCGCCCAATCTCGCGTCGCATACTTGGCATACCTTCAACGCGACGGCGGGAGCGAAAACGGAGATTTTCGCGCTAGAAACCAACGGCACGCATATATTCGCGGGCGGGCAGAGCGATAAGGCTGGTTTGCCCGCGACGCCTTCAATCGGCGCAGCCTGCCAATATATCGGCGCCAAAGACGCTTTTATCTCCGCGATCGAGATCGCCAATCTAAACAATTTTGTCAAAACCTGCTACGGCGGAGGCTCCGATGACGATCGCGTAACCTCGCTAAAGTTTAACGACGATAACGGTTCGCTCTTTATCGGCGGGCAGACGAATAGCGCTTTTCCGTATATGCCCGCCTTTCCCTATCAAGCGACGAAAAACGCCGATTTGGACGGCTTTATCGTTCGCGCCTCGATTAGCGCTATGGAGCTAGAGAGTATCACCTATTACGGCGGGAGCGGATCGGACTCCATAAACGCGATCGCTACGCTTGGCGGCGATATTTTCGCGGCGGGCGAAACCTCTTTTGGCGCTCTAAGCCAGAGCAAAGTCAATAGCCCCGCTCGCGTAAGCGGCGCGGCGGCGGAAGGCTTTATCGCCAGATTCACTAGCGATCTCGCCGCGAACTACGCGCAAATATCCGTCGGAGCGGTCGGCGTTAATTTTGGCAACGTGGGTTTCGGGCAGGTTAGCGCTCCTAAAGAGGTCGCGATCGTCAATAGCGGCTCGGATAACCTAACGCTCTCGTCGATTAGCTTGAGCGGCGGGCATTCGACGCAATTTGCGCTAGATCGCTATTTGTGCGAGGGGGTAACGACGTTAGCCCCTTTGCGTAGCTGCTCGATCAAGCTGATATTCGCGCCGTATTCGACGTTTGGCAACTTAACGACCGCGCTGGCGATTGTCTCTAGTTTAGGAACCTCTAACGTCGAGATTAACGCCACCTCGATCGCCCTGTCCGACGCGGTTTTGGCGACTTACTTTGGCGGCGATCTTTCGCTAAACGCCGAATGGGATTTTGGCGGCGCGCCGCAAGGGGGAGCTTCCGCGACCGTCGTTTTGACGCTGAAAAATATCGGAACGCCCCCCGTAACGATCAACTCGATCGCGCTTGGAGATACGACCAACTTTGGCGTCGTATCCAACTCGTGCGCCAACGGCGCTATTCTGCCTACGCAGAGCGACTGCGGCGTAACGCTTCGATTTACCCCGATTGCGGGATCGGATAGCGGGATTAGCTACGAAAGCGAACTGAATATATCCTCTAGCGATATGCACGCGCCAAATAGAACCCTGAGACTCAAAGGCGTAGGCAAAACGGGGCTTCAGATAACGCCAGCCGCGCTTAACTTCGGATCGCTCGCCGTTTCGCTAAGCAAAGAGTTAAACCTGACAATCAAAAATATGTATTCCGACGGCGCGGCGCTAACCTTCTCGTCGTCCGATCAGAACTTTACGATCGGCGGCGGTAGTTGCGCCTCCCCTCTCGCCTCGCAAGCCGAATGCAATATATCGATCGCCTTCGCGCCCATAGCGACGGGGACGATTAACGGCGCGCTAATCATAAACGATATAGCTACGGGTCATACCCCTTCTTACTCGATCGCGCTTAACGGCGTTGGAACGCCGGAGCCATACGGCGTTATCGATCTAAACGGCTTGCCGCTTCTTACGATAATCGACGCGACCGCGCTAGGGACGTTCAAAAGCGGCGTTATTACCTTGCGCAACGCGGGTTACGGCGAACTTGGCGTTTCGCTAACGCCAAACGGCGGGGATAGCTCCTCTTTCTCTATTGTCGATTCAAATTGCGCCGCGCCTATAGCGATCGGCGGTTACTGCAATTTCCGCGTCGCTTTCGCGGCGAGCGCGATTGGCTTGTATGAAACTAATATCTCTATCGTCAATACCGATCCCTCGCATCCGCAGGAGGTCAATCTAAGCGTTCGCGGCGAGGCGAGTTTAGCCGCGCCGCTCGCGATCGCGGGCTATTCGGCGGTTATTTCGGGGCTAACCGTAAGTTTTGACGCGAACGCGACGGGCGGCGTAACGCCGTATAGCTATCTGTGGAGTTTTTCGGACGGTATAACGAGCTTGGTGAAAAACCCCGCGCACACCTTCGCTTCGGTCGGCGAAAAAGAGGTAAATATCACCATAACGGACGCTGTCGGCTCAAGTCTGACGCGGGAGATTAACGTTACGCTAAGCGCCGCTATGGGCGTAAGCGCCGCGCCCTCCGTTAATCTAGGAACGGCGCCGCTTAGCGTAAATTATACGGGGACGATTACGGGAGGGAGCGCGCCTTGGACGCTGGTATGGGATTTTGGCGACGGATCGAGCGCGCTAACGCAAACAACTAACCTGCCGAGCTTTAGCGCGTCGCATACGTTTAGCGCCGCGGGAACGTATTTAGCCTCGCTTAGCGTAACCTCCGCCAGCGGCGAAAGCCTGTCCGCGCCGCTGGCGAGCGTCAGGGCGCTGCAAGAGGGCGGCGGTTACTATATCGCGGGCGATTCGAGAAAATCGGGCGAGGACGGCGGCTACTGCTTTATCGCGACCGCCGCGTATGGATCGTATCTCTCCGACGAGGTTCAGGCGTTGCGCGACTTTCGCGATCGGTGGCTTTTGAGCGGCAAAGTTCCTTTCGGCGCGGAGTTTGTGGAGTTTTACTACCGCGTTAGCCCGCCGATCGCCGATTTTATCAGAGAACGCGAGGGTTTGCGGACGCTGACGCGAGCGTTTTTAACGCCGATCGTATTTGCGGCGAAATATCCGTTTTTGTTTTTGATCGTTTGCGCGGCGATCGCGATATTGTTGTCCGTTCGCCGCCGCGACGTCTCTTTTTTAACGAATAAACGCGAACGTCTTTAAGTTAAAAGAGGTCTTATGCCAAAACTCAATATTCTTTTCGTGGCAAGCGAGTGTTACCCGTTTGCCAAAACGGGCGGCTTAGCCGACGTAGCGGGCGCGGCGCCAAAGTTTCTAAACAAGCTCGGACACGACGCGCGCGTCGTTATGCCGCGCTACTACGGCGTGGATCGCTCCAAACTCAAAAAACTGCCGGAGCCGCTCGGCGTTCCGATGGGGATTATCGGCGAGATGTGGTGCGCGGTTTATGAGGGGCGGCTGCCAAACTCGGATACGCCGATCTACTTTATAGACTACGAGCTATTTTACGGGCGCGAGAGCCTATATAACGACCAAAACGGCGTTGGGTTTATGGACAACGACAACCGTTTCGTCTTTCTCTCTCGCGCGGCGATGCAGCTATGTAAAGCGCTTGATTTCCGCCCGCATATACTGCATACGCACGATTGGCATACGAGCGCCGCTAATATGTTTTTGACTACTATCTACGCAAACGACGAGCATTTTAGAGGGTGCGCGTCTATTTTGACAATTCACAATATGCAATATCAGGGCGAGTTTTACAACGGACTAATGAACGTGCTAGATATTGGCTGGGAGCATTTTAACTTCCGCGAAGTCGAGATGAACGACAAGGTAAATCTGCTTAAAGGCGGCATAACGCACGCGACGATGATCAGCGCCGTCAGTCCAAAATACGCGCGCGAGATTTTAACGCCCGAATTTGGCTACAAGCTAGACGCGACGATGAGAACCCGCGAAAACGATCTCTGGGGCATACTAAACGGCGTGGATACCGACGAGTGGAATCCCAAAACCGACCGCTTTCTTAGCGTAAATTACGACGCGGATAGTTTAGAGGGCAAGTTGAAGTTAAAGCGAAAGTTGCAAAAGGAGACGGGTCTGCCGCAACGCGACGTTCCGCTTATCGCGATCGTGAGCCGCCTCGTTAAACAAAAGGGGATCGACGTGGTAGCCGAGGCGATCTGCGATCTGTTAAAGATGGATATTCAGATAGTCCTGCTAGGTAGCGGCGAGGTATGGACGCACTTTTACTTTGGCGATATAGCGCGTTTTTATCCGAAAAAATTCGCCTGTAAAATCGGCTTCGACAACGCGCTTTCGCATAGAATCGAGGCGGGAGCAGACCTATTTTTGATGCCTTCGCGCTTCGAGCCGTGCGGACTCAATCAGATGTATAGCCAACTTTACGGGACGCTTCCGATTGTGCATGGCGTGGGCGGATTGGAAGATAGCGTGCAAAATTACGACGAAAAGACGGGCGAAGGAACGGGCTTCAAGTTCTACGGGCTGAACGCGAAAAATTTGATCAACACCGTAGGCTGGGCTGTTCATACGTGGTATAACGAGAAGGATCGCTTCAAAGCTATGCAAAAGCGGGCTATGAAGTTAAATTACGGCTGGGAAAGATCGGCTAAAACTTACGAGGCGCTTTATTTTGAAGCGCTTAAGAGAGCGAATAAGACATTTTTTTAAGAATTATTTTAGAATTAGTCGCTACAATTCGCACTATTTTTGTCGGCTTTGTCCGCGCCAAATAAGGATGTGTTGTTATGAGAACGCGTCATGTAGAGAGATTGGTCAAAATCCTTTTGGAGCGCAAAGCTCAAATCGAGCGCAACATCCAAGACGTTCTTAAAGAGACGACGAACGCCGCGCAGGGCGAAGTGGTGGGCGACGACGCGGATTTAGCCACCTTTAGTTCCAACGCGCAAACGGGCGCGGCGATCAGCGAACAGCAACAGCGGGAGCTTAAAGAAATTGAGCACGCGCTAAAAAAGGTAAATCAGGGAACCTTCGGCGTTTGCGAAATGTGCGGCGAACAGATTGGCATAGATCGAATGCGCGTAAAACCCCACGCGCGTTACTGCATAATCTGCCGCGAAGTCTATGAGCAGAACGCAAACGGCGCTTCAGCAAACGGATTTATCCGCGCCAGACACATTGCGAGCGACTGATCGACCGCTACGCTTTTGGCGGCGCGGAAAAGGTCGCGTTTTTGGCGACGATCGATAGATCGCAAAATCGTAAAACGCGAATATTTTATTTACGCGCTTTAGCTAAGATCGCGGCATGAAAACCATCGCCGTAATTCCCGCTAGAGGCGGCAGCAAACGCATAGAGCGCAAGAATATCCGATCGTTTTGCGGCAAACCTATTATCGCCTATTCGATCGAGGCGGCTATAGATAGCGCGGTTTTCGACGAGGTGATCGTATCGACGGACGATCTAGAGATCGCAAACGTTGCCAAAACGCTAGGCGCGAGCGTTCCATTTACGCGCCCGACCTCTCTTAGCGACGATTTTGTCGGGGTCGTTCCCGTCGTCGCGCACGCTATAGAGGCGGTTGGCGGCGCTAATCGCGCTTGCTTGATCTACGCCACCGCGCCGTTTATATCCGCAAGCGATCTAAAAGAGGCTAAGCGAGCGCTTGGCGATAACGATTTTGTCCTGTCGATCGCCGCTTTTGAGGCGCCGATCTTTCGCGCGTTAAAAACGGACGAGAGCGGGCGGATAAGCTCGATTTGGCGCGAATACGAACAGACGCGATCGCAGGATTTGCCCCAAGCCTTTCACGACGCGGCGCACTTTTGCTTCGGTCGCGCCGAAGCGTTTCTGGAGGGCAGATCGATCTTTAATTCGCGGACGATAGGTTACCTAATCGACAAAAGGCGCGTTCAAGATATAGACGATCAATCGGATTGGCGGCGCGCGGAGGCGATGTTCAGGGCGCTTGCTTGCGCGTAGCGATCCGCGTCGATAGCTCCGTTCAAATCGGCTACGGGCATCTATCGAGAACGCTAAATATCGCGCGGGAGCTTAGATCGCGCGGGAGCGAGGTCTGCTTTATCTGCCGCGATCTAGACCTAAACGGCTTGCATTGGATCGAGGCTGCCGGCTTTAGGGCGCTCGTTCTACCGCGCCCCTTAACCGTTTTCGCGCCTATCGATCCAAACCCCAAGCGCTTGGCGTGGCTTGGCGTCGCGCTAGAGGAGGAGATCGCCCAAAGCAAGGCGGCGCTAAAAAAACTTGGCGGCGCGGATTGGCTTTTGGTCGATTCCTACGCGCTGGATTACCGCTACGAAAAAGCCGCGCGGGAGTTTTGCCGCCAGATCGCCGTTTTGGACGATCTAGCCGATCGCGCCCACGAAGCCGATCTGCTCATAGACGGCGCCTATATGCGAGATAGCGGCGACTACCGATCGCTATTTGGCGGAAAACCGCTGTGCGGCGCGAAGTATCTGCCGTTAAACTTGGATTACGGACGCTATCGCGCGTTGGCGCTGCCGCGCCGATTCCCGCCGAAAACGATTCTGATCGCCGCGGGCGGGATCGACGCGGCGAATCTAACCAGCGCGGCGCTTAACGCGATCGCCGAAAGCCGCTTTTCAAACGCCGCGATCGTCGCGGTTTTGAGCGCGCGCGCGCCGCATATCGCCTCGAATAAGAGGCTATCGCGCGAGCTTGGGCTGAAGGTCGATTGGCGTTTGGACGCGAGCGACATACCGCTTTTGATCTTGCGAGCCGATCTCGGCATGGGCGCGCTCGGCATGGGCGCATACGAGCGCGCCTGCCTCGCTCTGGCGTGCGTTACGATCGCGGCGGCGGACAATCAGCGCGAAAATCTTTTAAGGCTTAGCGCGGCTGGCGCGGTTATCGCCGAGGAGTCTTTCGCGAAAGCGTTGGAGTATTTAGACGAGGCGCGAGTAAGAGCGTGCGAACGGGCGGCGTTTGATATATGCGACGGCTTGGGCGCGGCGAGAATTTGCGACGAGATGGAAAGCGCGGCTTTGCGATAATGCGGATATTTGGAGCGGACTAAATGATCATAGACGAGCGCAAAATCGGCGGCGGCGCGCCGCCCTATATCGTAGCGGAGCTAAGCGCCAATCACGCCGGATCGCTGGAGAACGCGCTGGCGGCGATCGACGCGGCGAAGGCGGCGAACGCCGACGCGGTAAAGATACAGACCTACGAGCCGGACACGCTCACAATCGACTGCGATAAAGAGGATTTTCTTATTCGCGGCGGTTTGTGGGACGGCAGAACGCTTTACGATCTCTACCAAGAGGCTTGCACGCCGTTTGCGTGGCATAAGGCGCTCTTTCAGCGCGCAAAAGAGATCGGCATTACGCTTTTTAGCGCGCCGTTTGACGCGAGTTGCGTCGATCTGCTTGAAAGTCTAAACGCGCCCGCCTACAAGATCGCCTCGTTTGAGATAGTCGATTGGGAGCTGATCGCGGCGGCGGCGAAAACCGCAAAACCGCTGATTATCTCTACGGGAATGGCGAGCGAAGCCGAGATCGGCGAGGCGCTGGAGATCGCGCGGACAAACGGCGCGGAGTCGATCGCGCTTTTGCACTGCGTCAGCGAGTATCCCGCGCCGATCGAGGCGGCAAATACGCGATCGATTCTGTATCTAAAAAAGCGTTTTGGGGTTGAAGTAGGGTTATCGGATCACACGCTTGGGCTTAGCGCGGCGATCGCGAGCGTCGCCTTAGGCGCGGCGCTGATCGAAAAGCACTTTACGCCAGATCGCGATTTAGCGTCGCCCGATAGCGCGTTCTCTATCGATCCAGAAGGGTTGCGCGCTTTGAAACAAGCGGCGATCGAGGCGTGGAAAACGTTAGGCGTAGAGGGGGTTAAACGCGCCGAAAGCGAGATGAAAAATCTTGTTTTTCGCCGTTCAATTTACGCCGTGAAAGATATAAAAAAGGGCGAATTTTTTACGCGCGAGAACGTTAGAGTTATTCGTCCGGGCTTTGGTCTGCCGCCTAAAAATTTAAGCGCGCTACTTGGCAAAACCGCGCTATTTGACATAGAGCGCGGAGAGGCTATCAAGGAAGAAATGGCGCGATGAAATTTTTGATCGTTGCGCCAAGTTGGATCGGCGATATGGTAATGGCGCAAACCCTTTTCAAAGCGCTGAAAAATCGCTATGGCGCGGATACGATAATCGACGTTGCCGCGCCAAAGTGGGCGCTGGATATTTGCAAGCGAACGAGCGAGGTGGGAGAGATTATCCGTTTAGATATAAAACACGGGGAGTTTGGGTTAAAAAAACGCCGCGATCTGGGCAGAGAGCTACGATCAAGGCGTTACGATCGCGCCATAGTTGTGCCGATCACATTCAAATCGGCGCTGATTCCCTTTTTCGCGCGTATTCCAATTCGTAGCGGTTTGCTAGGCGAAATGCGTTTTGGGATTATCAACGACATAAAAAAAACGCGGAGCAAAAAACCTTCGATGGTAGAAAAATATCTGGCGCTAGACGATATAACCGAGGCGCCGCTCTTTCCCTCGCTCTTAATCGATCGGCATAACCGCCAAAGAGCGCTAAGAGAGCTTGACCTTGATACGACAAAACCGATTACCGCGCTATTTGTCGGAGCGGAATACGGCGAGGCAAAGCGTTGGAGCTATGAAAAGTTTGGCGAATTAGCCAATATGTTAATCGCGGATAATCGCGCCGTTTGGATATTTGGATCGTCGAAGGATTGCGAAAGGGGCGCTAAGATAAAGGCGATCGCGCCGAAGGCAATAGACCTGTGCGGCAAAACGACGATCGCCGACGCGATCGATTTAATATCGTTGGCGCAAACGGCGGTTTGCAACGATAGCGGACTTATGCATATCGCCGCCGCCGTCAATACGCCAATTGTCGCTATCTACGGCTCCTCCGCGCCCGATTATACGCCGCCGCTAACCGATAAAAAAACAATCGTTTCGCTTAATCTTCCCTGTTCGCCATGCTTTAAGCGAATTTGCCCGTTTGGGCATACCAACTGCCTTAATAATATAAGCGCCGAAACGGTCTATCAATGCATATAACGCATATTAACTTAGCGCGCGGTTTTCGCGGCGGCGAGAGACAGACGGAACTACTGATCAAAGAACTTGCCAAAACGGATATAAAGCAAACGCTAGTTTGCCGTAAGGATTCGCCTATGATCGAGCGGTTAAAAGATATACAGTCGCTTGAGTTTCGTTTTGCCAACTATTTTTTTAGCGGGCATTTACGCGCGAAAAAATGCGATCTGTCGCACGCGCACGACGCAAAAGCGGCGCGGTGGGCTTGGATAGAAAATTTGCTTAGAAAAACGCCGTATATTATCACGCGCCGCGCTCTCAACGCCATAAAACCAAGAACGTTAAAAGGGACGTATAAAAAAGCGCGAAAAATCGTAGCGATCTCCAAGGCGATCGAAAGGGGTATTAAAAGCCAAGACGAATCGATAAACACGATCGTTATCGCCTCCGCCGCTAGCGATCTAACGCCCGATAAAACGCGGACAGAGCGGATCAAAAAACTTTTTGAAGGCAAGAAAATTATCGGCTCGATCGGCGCGTTAGCCGATCATAAAGGTCATAGCTACCTAATCGACGCGGCGCGTATGATCGCTCGCGGCGATCTCGCGTTTGTGGTGGTTGGCGACGGCGCGGACGAAGAGAAATTGAAAAAGCGCGCCGAAGGTCTGGATAACTTTCATTTTGTAGGCTTCAAAACTAATGTGGCGGATTATATCGCGGCGTTCGATCTCTTTGTTTTTCCCTCTTTGCAAGAGGGACTTGGATCGACGCTAATCGACGTTATGCGTATAGGCGTTCCTATTATCGCGTCAAACGTAGGCGGCATACCCGAACTGATAGAGGATAACATAACAGGTTTTTTAACGCCGCCAAAAGACGCGGCGGCGATAAAAGAGGCGATCGAAAAAGCGCTAAATCGCGATCTAAGCGCGATAGTCCAAGCCGCTCAAAAAAAATCATATAATTTTACGCCCGAAAATATGGCAAAAAGATATATTGAACTTTATCGCTTAATAGTAAGCGATCAACGTCGAGAGAGTAAATGAACGGATATTTTGTTATATCGCTCGATTTTGAGCTAATGTGGGGCGTGCGCGAAAACAGATCGATAGCAAGCTACGGCGACGCGATTTTAGGCGTGCATAACGCTATGCCTAAAATGCTTGATATTTTTGATAAATATGGGATCAAAGCGACCGTTGCGGCGGTTGGATTTCTGTTTCTTAGCAACAAAGAGGAACTATTAGCGCGCGCGCCGTCTATTTTGCCAGATTACGCCGACCAAAAAGTTTCTCCTTATGGCGCGTATATCGATAATCTGAAAAACGGCAAGGAGGATCGCTATCATTTTGCGCCGCAAATTATCGACGATATAAAAAAGCGCGATCATCACGAGATCGCCACGCATACGCTCTCGCACTACAACGCGCTTGCGCGAGGACAAACGATAGATAGTTTTCGCGCCGATCTAACGGCGGCGATTAAGATCGCCAATGAAAAAGAGATACCTATAAGCTCTATCGTATTTCCAAGAAATCAGTGCAATCTAGATTATTTACAAGTTTGCAAAGAGCTGGGGATTATCTGTTATCGCGGCAGAGATCGTTACGCGAAAAATAAGATATTGCGCGATATAAATCGATATATTCCGCTCTTTAACGATCGCCCTTACCCCGTCGAGGATATTTTCGGCGGCGAGATTATCAATATATGGGGAAGCGAACACTGGAAAGCGAATATCAAATCGCGCGGATTGTTTAATAGCGTTAGCGCAAATATGAGGCTTGAGCGCGTAAAGAAAACAATGTTGTGCGCCGCCAAAAATAATCTTATATATCATATTTGGTATCACCCGCACGAGTTTGGACGATTTACGGACGAAAAATTAAAGATATTAGATCGATTATGCGCCCGCTATAAACGCTTAAACGAAACATACGGTTTTGAGAGCGCGACGATGAGCGGGTTAGCCAAAAAGACGGGCGCTTAATAGGCTTCGTAACTTTTTTCCTCTATTAGCGACGAGTTTGTTTGTAGGTTGATCTTCTTTTTTATCTCCGCTCTGCGATCGTTATTTACATATACCGATCGCGCAAGGTCGATAAAGCGATCGCCAAACTCTTTTTTTCGCTCGTACTCGCGGATTTCATCTTCTATCGCCCACAGATCGGCATTAGTTTTTAATAGCTCCAAATATAGCGGATCGTTTTGCGATATAATATCTTTTGCCGCATTTTCTAAAATCGCTAACTCTTTGCGTATATTTGTCAGCTTGCCCTCGTCTTTTACGCGCTGCGATTTTATGACTAATATGGTCAGTTTATCTACAATTTCCCCGTTGCTAACCTCAATGTTCATCTGCTATCCTTTTTCTTAAGTTGCGATAAGCACGCGTCGATTACCGTTTGCGGCTTGACGCCCTCCTCGATCTGAAAGGCGATATGCCCGCTTTGCGTCCAATTTGAGGCGCGAACAACGGAAAAAACCGTAACTGTGGCGATCCCAGCCGCGACGCTTAGATGTTTGTTTCCGCCGTCAACGCCAACGTAAAGCGAGCGCCGCTCTAATATCGCTCTTAACTCTTGAATATTTGGTATCTCATAGTCGATTATCGCGCCATCGCGCCGCTTTAACCGCTCATAAACGACCTTTGCTATCGGTTTTTCGCCCGGTCCATATACAAACCAGAGTTTATGCCCCGCCTCGATTAAAGCGTCGCCGACATTAATCCAAAAAGCGGGGTCGATCAGCTTGTATTCGCGCCGCGAAACCACGCAAAAAGCGATTGTATTATCGCCAAAATTATATTTTTCGGTAAATTCAAGCGCTTTTTTTCGCGCTTCGTCGTTCGTGAAAAACTCGATTTTATCGTCGTTTATATCGCCGCCTAAGTGCGCGATCAAGCGGTTTTTTGAGCGCGCCGCATACTCGCCCTCGCTCAAAGCTACGCGGCGGGTATAGGCGAAACGGCGATAGCGAAAGTCAAAGCCTATTCGCTCCTTGGCGCGGCTCGCAAAAGCGATTTGCGCGCTTTTTGGATTGGAAAAAAAGTCGATAGTTATATCAAAACGCTCTCGATAAACTCGCCAAAGCAGCTTAATAAACGCCAATGCGGAAAATTTACGCGGAATAATCCATAGCCTTGATATACGCGGGTTATTTTGATAAACGTTCGCGCCAAGCTCCTCGCTCATAAACGCGATCTCGGCTTGCGGGTATATCGCGCGAAGCTGTCTAACGGCGGGCGTAGTCGCCATTACGTCGCCCAACTGCCTTAGCTGAATGCACAAAATCTTCATTTACCGCTTAGCTATTTCCACAAAATAGGCTTCGGTATTTTTTACCATACGCTCCTGCGTGTGCCGCTCCAAAAATCGTTTGTAAGCGTTATCGCCAATCCGCTTACGCAAAACGGGATCGTCAAGCAGACGTTCGGTTATTTCATAAACGGCTTTCTCGTCGTTTGGCTCTACAAGATAGCCGTTGTAACCGTCGGTAATGCCTTCGGGAATACCGCCGATATTTGCGGCGATTACGGGTTTGCCCGCCGCCATATACTCTATGATAGTAAAAGGAAAAGAGTCGGCGGAGCTAATCAAATAGCCAATATCATAAAGGGCGGCAAACAATAACGGTTCTTTAGCGTATCCCGCGAATATAACTTTTTCTCCCAGTTTCAACGCTTCAACCTGCGCTTTCAACGCCGATTCTTCGCCGCCGCTACCGGCGATTATTAGCTTTATATTTTCGCGTTTTATTAATAATTGAGATAGAACGTCGATTACAAAATCTATTCGCTTTCCTTTGACAAGCCTTGCCGTAACGCCAAGCGTTAGATCATCTTTTTTTACGCCTAATTTATCTTTAAGCGCGTCAATCTCCGCTTGCGTATATTTTTCTTCTTTCACGCCGCTGTAAATTACTTTAACGGGCGTTTTTAGCCAAGGATTGCGTCTGCGCGATTCGTCGATCACCTCCGCGCTGGTGCATATGCCATATTTAACAAACCATTGATGAATCAAACGGCTTTTAGTTTTGCTCGGATCAATATCCATGTCGCCTCCGATGCGCCTGAGGAGCGGAATGCCCAGCGCCCTACACGCGGGTCCAACCGCAAGCATATCTTTGTCGATATTTGCGACTACTAAATCGATTTTACGCGCTTTGCATAATCTGAAAAATAAAAATTGCGTTACGGGGTTGAAATCAAATCCGTAGTTGATGCGCTTTTGCTCGACTGATACGCCTAGATCGGGCGAATTTTTTGATGTTACTAATGTAACGTTGTGCCCAACCCGCGCAAGGTGGTTAATAACGCTTTTTGCCCAAGTGTTAATTCCCCCCCAGTTCCTTTTAGAGAGCGCAAATAGTATATTCATCGCCTATTTTATCTTCAGATTTAACGCGCGTCTGATCGTTCGTTTTATCTTATGGCGAAGTTCTTTAAGCGCCTCTTTTGCTGAGAGCCAAGCAAAGGCGCGCCCTAAATGTTCTCCGTAAAGATATTTACGGGTTTTATACAGATATTTCGCGCGATCTTGTCTTGAAAAATTGCGTGTGTGTTTTAAGGCAACTTTTCGCATACCGCGATATTTTTTAACGACGTTATTGGAAATGCGATTGTATCCTCTTGCGGAATAGTAATTAAACAGCGTTTTTTCAATAAGTTTTGCCGTCCCGAATCGCTTTGCAAGCCTAAGGCAGAGATCATAGTCCTGACACGCGCTAAGCGTTTCGTCGTAACCTTCGATCATAGTAAGGTTCTTTTTAGAGACAAAGATCATAGCGCTCGCTATATTTTGCCCCTCTTTGGCGAGTTTTTCAAAATTGATGTTAGGCGGATTATTAGATCGTCTTACCTTGCCGTTCTCATATATTCTGTTATTCCACGCGTAAGCAAAAGCGTATTGAGAGGCGTTAAGCGCCAAAAACGATTCTACCGCGTCCGGCAATATCTCGTCGTCGTCGTCTAAGAAGACGCAATATTCGCCAAGCGCCGCGTAAATGCCCGTGTTTCTAGCGCCGCACGCACCTTTGGTTCTGGCGTTTTCAAGATAGCGCAAACGATCGTCGGCAAACGACGCTACGATCGTCTTTGTCTCCGCGCTTTTCTCGTCGTCGCACACCAAAATCTCGATATTTTTGTAGGTTTGATTTAACGCCGATCTAATCGCGCGCGACAACAGGTTCTGGCGTTTGTAGGTGGGGATAATAATCGAGACTTGCGGAGCGCTTGTCATTTGATTTTAACGCCGAATAGTTTGTATTTAAGATAACGGCGCAATTCGTCCAACGCTTTACCGATCGGTAGCCACGCAAACGCGCGTTTTAATATGATCTGTCTATAATATCTGCGGCGAGTTCTATACACATAACGAAGCAACATTTTTTTTGGGAAGTCTTTGCGATATTTAAGCGCTATTAGACGCATACCTTTATAGCGTTTTGCCCGATTGTTTGATATCCTTTCGCCTATATGCTCATAATAGTTAACGATAACTTTTCTAATGCCTTTTGCATTAGCAAAATGCTTGGTTAAACGTAAATTTAGATCATAATCTTGGCATGCAGCAAGAGTTTCGTCATATCCGCCGATCGCTTCAAGGCGCGATTTTAAGACAAATATATTAGGTCCTGCGGCGTTCGATCCGCATTTTACCAAATAATTAAAGTCCATGCTCTCGCCATGTTTATGAATATTTATTTTATCGTCGTCCGAGCTACAAAATTGACGCCAACCGTATCCAAACGCCGCCTCTTTGGGCGTATGCTTTACGTAGGTTTCGATCGCGTCGCTTAATAATTCGTCGTCGTCGTCTAAGAAGACGCAATATTCGCCAAGCGCCGCGTAAATACCGGTATTTCTTGCTCCGCACGCGCCTTTTGTTCTAGCGTTTTCAATATAGCGTAAGCGGTTATCGGCAAACGACGCTACGATCTCCTTTGTTTCCACGCTTTTCTCGTCGTCGCACACCAAAATCTCAATATTTTTGTAGGTCTGATTTAACGCCGATCTGATCGCGCGCGGCAATAACGATTGACGTTTATAGGTGGGCATTATAATTGCAACTAACGGCTTGTCAATCATCAACCAACGCTTGCTTTAATTTTGTCGCAATTATAATATCAACTTCCTTTTTAGGACGTTTTTACGCAATGCGCGCTTAAGGAATAAAATGTCGATTCTAAAGAAATGCCTAAAATCAATCAAACGAACGTTAAACTACGCGCTGGGCAAGCATTGCGCGCGAAAGCTTGAGCGCACTTTCTCCGTAAATAGTTTTTCCGTCGTCGATCCAAGTTCGAGAGCGGTTGTATCGCTGACCAGCTATGGCGATCGGATTAAAACGGTTCACTTGACCATCGAGTCAATCGCATGCGGATCGGTTTTGCCAAAACGGTTAATTTTGTGGATAGACGAAGAAGAGACGTTGCGCGACTTGCCGTCGCCCTTAAAGCGTTTGCAAGATTGCGGACTAGAGATACTCGGTTGCGAAAACTATGGATCTTACACGAAATTTTATCCGTTTGTGATCAGTCAAGATCTTAGTTTGCCGCTTGTTACCGCGGACGACGATATTTTCTATCCCAAAGATTGGCTTAAAAACCTCGTCGTCGCGCACGTAAAAAATCCAGACGCGATTTATTGCTATCGGGCGCGCCGCATTTCATTCGATTCGGATGGCTTTGCGCCTTATAAAAGTTGGCGGCTTATATATAAAAGCGATAAACCAAGCGCGCTTAATTTTGCAACCGGCGTGAGCGGCGTAATATACCCGCCGCGGTTTTTACGGATATTAAAAGAAGCCGGCGACGGTTTTTTGCAAACGTGCCCTAAAGGCGACGACATATGGCTTCATAAGCAGGCGATCGGCGCGGAATTTAGGATTGCCGTAATAGAGGGAATGCGCAAGATAATCTATATTCCGGGGACGCAACGGATCATGCTTACTAGTTATAATTACCATCAAGACGGCAACGATTTACAGATTCGCGCAACCTATGAAAAAGCCGATACAACTCTCCTTCGAGAAGCTTTGGCAAACGGCGATTAGCTTCGCCTAATTAAACGCTGAAAAAAGCGGCTAATAAAGCATATGCGTTTGCCGGTAGGTTTTTTGAGTTTATATATGTTCTTTGCAACTATGCTAAGCCGCATCGTTTCCCACAGCATAGCTATATACGATCGGCTTATAACGAACGAAAGGCCGTAATCGGATAGATTAACGCCATGCGCCGCATACCCTCTAACGCTGTTGGCGACGTTGGAGCCGTGAATATATTGCAAGGCGTATGGAATCTCGTTTAGTTCGGTCGCGTCCGTATATGCGGTATGCGGTTTATCAAAGAGTGAAATATGCAAAGGCGTTTTCGCCTTTTCTATTACTGATATAAAAGGAGAGTTCCGGTAGCGATATTTAGAAATTACAGTTTTTGGTTTGTCTCTAAAACATAACAACTTTGAAAATGTAAAGGCGCGATATTCCTGTGCGGAAAAACAGTTTTGCAACGCTTCGATCGCCTTTTTATGATATGCGTCGTCGCTGTCGATACGAGAGCTGATAATAAAACTATCGTTAGTTTTTAGCAAATTTAACGCCAATGTGTCGGATTTTTCGATCACGTCCGCGTTTGATACGACATAAATGGGGAAATAGCGTCTTTGCCATCTTAGCGCCTCCCGTTCGTTTTCTTCAATCAACCATTGCGGCGATCTTGCGTCAAAAAAGACGCAAATATAGAAATTTTGATTTGTCTGGTTTTCAAGCGAAGGCAAGGTAATACGCTTAAATATATCTAAGCGGTATTTAAGCCAACTATCGTCTATCGTAATGCCAGTTTTTCCATACGCTATCGGCACGCTAAAACGGATAAAAATAATATGAATAAACGTCGGGCTCATATCGGCGGCCTTGCAACGCGCGTTATACGCTCGCTTATATCGATTATATCGCGTTCTTCAAGCCCTAAGTGAAGCGGTAAACTAAGGATCCGATCTGAATAGTAGCGAACATTTTTCAACCTTTCGCCTTTAAACGGAGCGTACAACGTATTGTCTTTATAGTGTACTCCGCAAAATATCCCCTCTTTAGAGAGCGTATCAATAACTTCGTTTCTATTCTCAACGACGACTTGAAAAATATGTCTTGAACTTTCGCGCTTATGATTGATAAACGGTATTTTGCCAATCAAGTTTAACTCGTATAGCGCGGCCAGTTTTCTTCTATACGCATTATCTTCGTCAAGATACTTTAGCCCTACTATTCCCATAGCGGCAATAATTGAATTACCATGATATTTATAACCGACTTCGTCAACTTCGTAATCCCATTTATACGAGCCTTCGCTACTGCGCGCGAAGGTATCTTTATTAATGCCAAGCCAACTCAACTTTCTGGCGGCTTCGTCCATTTTTTTGTCAGTAAAACAGATCATCCCGCTATCGGCGGTAGGTAAATTTTTTACCGCTTGAAAAGAGAAAACCGCAACATCGACGTTATAACCGACATGTCGATTGTCGATCTTTGATCCAGACATGTGCGCCGCGTCCAGAATAATTTTTAACCCGCGCTCTCTCGCAATGTTTATAATCTCTTCTAAATTAGCGCCATTTCCGCCAATTCCCACAAAAACAATAGCTTTTGTTTTCGGAGTGATTTTTTCTAAGACGCTGGCGGGATCCAAATTAAGCGAGCTATCAATATCCGCAAAGATTGGTCGCATGTTCTCATACAAGATCGCGTGGTTTGTAGATACAAAAGTAAGCGGGGTCGATATAATCTCGTCCCCATTTTTCCAGCCAAATTTTTCTTTAAGAATTTTGACCGCTAGATGAAGCCCTACTGTTGCGCTATTAAGAAAATGAGCGTTTGGAAGAGCGGAATATTCCTTCCATTTTTCCTCAAATATCGTCGTTTTGAAACCCATGCCGCTCCAGCCAATTTCTAAACATTCCCTAATTTCGCTCAAACACTCTTCTACGCGAAAACGAGGCTTTAAAACTTGAATTTTTTTCATGCTTGACCTTTATCGTATTTTTTTAAATACCAATTTACCGTTTTTCCAAGAGCGTTTTCGAAATTTTCTTTTGCTCTCCAGCCAAGTCGCGTTTCGATTTTTGCCGCGTCGATCGCATAACGACGATCGTGCCCTAAGCGATCCTTTACAAACGTTATTTGATCCTTGTAGCTACCGCTTGGTTTTGGGCGCGCTATATCTAAAATTTCGCATATTTTACGAGCGATCTCTAGGTTCTCACGCTCGTTTTTGCCGCCGATATTGTAGCTTTCTCCGGCGGCGCCTTTATGAAACGCCAGATCAATCCCCTCGCAATGATCGGTTACAAATAGCCAATCTCGTATATTTTTGCCGTCGCCATAAATAGGGATAGGTTGAGCGTTTAACGCGGAACGAATAATGGTTGGTATCAGTTTTTCTCGATGCTGTTTTGGTCCGAAATTGTTGGAACAGTTGGTAACAACGGTATTCAAATTATACGTATGGAAATAGCTACGCACAATCATATCTGAAGAGGCTTTGCTCGCGCTATAAGGACTAGTAGGAGCATAGGGTGACTTTTCGCTAAACAGCCCGCCTTTACCAAGCGATCCGTAAACTTCGTCGGTGCTAATATGACAAAAGCGATTTGCCTCGCCGCCGTTATTAAACCAATAGTTTTTTGCAACCTCGATAAGATTAAACGTTCCAAGCACGTTGGTTTTAATAAAAACATTAGGCGATTCAATTGAGCTATCGACGTGGCTTTCGGCGGCAAAATGAATTACGCCTTGTATATCGTAACGGGCGAATATATCCGATAACAGCGATTGATCGCAAATATCGCCCCGCACAAATATGTGCCTTGGATTGTTCGCCACTTCAGATAGATGTTCTATATTGCCCGCATAGGTAAGCTTGTCTAGATTCACTATTTGATAGTTGGGATACCGCTTTATAAAATAAGGTATAAAGTTAGAACCGATAAATCCCGCTCCTCCCGTTATAAGCAACGTTGTTTTTGCGTTAAAATTTCGCTTACTCATATCGCGCTCCGCGATTTCTTAGCAAGAGCGCCGTTGCCGATAAACGTTTGCGCGTCTTTTAATAACGGAGACGCTAAATCTTTTTCGGAAAGAACGAGCTTTTTTCGCGGCAAAACCCAATCAATTCCTAACGCTGGATCGTCGAAAATAACGCCCCGCTCATGCTCTTTGGAGTATGGAAGATCGACTTTATATTGAACTATCGCGTAATCCGATAGAACGACGAACCCATGCGCGAAGCCTTGCGGGATAAACAGTTGGCGTTTGTTTTCGTCTGAAAGCGTAATCGAAATATGCGCGCCAAACGTAGAGCTTGCGGCGCGAATATCGACGGCGACGTCAAGTATTTTACCCGCTACAACCCTTACTAATTTGCTTTGCGCAAACGGAGGCAGTTGATAGTGAAGCCCGCGCAAAACGCCAAAAACGCTTTTTGATTCATTGTCTTGAATAAAACGCGCGTCGCGAATGTTTTTCAAAAACCAATCCTCGCGGAAACTCTCCATAAAATATCCGCGACGATCATTATGAAGCGTAGGCTCTATGATAACCGCGTCGCTTATATTAGTTTTGACGAGCTTCATTTAGATTCTTTGGCAAGGCGCGCTAGATATTGTCCGTAACTGTTTTTGGCAAGCGGTTTAGCGAGCTCGAGTAGTTTTTCTTTGGAGACGTACCCCTTCAAAAACGCAATCTCTTCCAAACACGCCACCTTTAGCCCTTGTCGCTTTTCGATAGTTTCGATAAAAGCGCTCGCTTCCAGCAAGGTTTCGTGAGTGCCTGCGTCTAGCCAAGCCATACCGCGCCCAAGCAACTCGATTCTCAACCGTTTTTGCTGCAAATAAGCGTCTATAATATCGACTATTTCTAGTTCGCCTCGCGCGCTTGGTTTAAGCGTTTTGGCGATTTGAACGCACTGGCTAGTAAAAAAGTAGAGACCCGGAACGACAAAATTGCTTTTTGGCTTCAAAGGTTTTTCTTCTATGCCGATCGCATTTGCCTTGTCGTCGAGCTCAATTACGCCGTAGCGTTCAGGATCGGCGACGCGGTAACCAAATATAACCGCTTTTTGCTCGTCGCAAACTATTTTAACGACTTTTTGCAACGTCTGCTCGAATGCGTCGCCGTGAAAAACGTTGTCGCCCAACGCCAAACAAACATCGTCGCGTCCTATAAACTCTTCGCCGATAATAAACGCTTGCGCCAGCCCTTCCGGATTAGGCTGAACGGCATAGGAGATTTTCAATCCAAAATCGCCGCCGTCTCCCAATAACGATTGAAACGCCGCCTGGTCCCGCGGTAACGAAATAATCAAAATCTCTCTCAAACCCGCGAGCATAAGGGTTGAAAGCGGATAGTAGATCATAGGTTTATCGTAGATCGGAAGCAGTTGCTTGCTAAGCGCTTTAGTAATTGGATACAGCCTAGAGCCGCTACCTCCCGCCAAAACTATAGCCTTCATTTTTGATCTTTCCATTGCGGTTTTATAGTAATTACGCACGCGAACAGTAATACGAACGTAATAATTCTGCTAAAGTCAACTAAAGTAGAGCCCGGAATGCTTTGGATAAGTAGTTCTATTAACAGCGCGCCGCAAAACATCTTGGCAAATGCGCCTACGGCGAACGCTTCGCGAATGATTGCAAAAAACATTGCCAAGAGCAGCGTCATGCCTACTATGCCATGCCGAGCTAAAGTCTCAACGAACTGATTATGTAAATGGACGCTCATCTTACGATCTTCTCCGACTATGGGATCAAGCGGATATATTAGATCTTTTCGTTCTTCGTATAATACGTCCCCAAGATTTTTTTGAGCGCCCGTTCCCGCGCCAAAAAATGGGCGCTTCGACAAAACCGCTATGCCAAGCCGCCACATTGCGACGCGAGCGCCGATGCTGCCTCTATAATTATTGTTTATCATCGTTTCCATGTCGTCGTTGGTGTTCTCCAGTCGCCTTTCAACGGAGGAAGAGAGATTGTACGCCAAAACAACGATTGAGGCGGTTAAAACGATAGCGCCTAACGCGGAGTAAAGAATTTTATACGCAAAGCGAACGTTTAGTGTCTGAAAAAAGATTAGAGCGCACGACGCAAAGAACGCGCATGTAAACGACACGTAGGTGGTGCGCGACGGCAGGGCGAACATAACTATAACCGATAGAACAAACCAGCCAACGCAATAAGCGCACGCTAACTTACGTTTATTTATAAAAGCGCGCGCCGATAAAAATAGCGCGATAAGAGCCGATATCTCAATTAGCGGAGCGAGTCTGCCGTAATGCAGACCGGGGAAATATTGCATATTGGCTCCCGTATCAAGACCTGCGGCGATTTTATACGGCTCTATAATGCCCAAGCGCATAAAAAATGTCGCTAAAACCGCCAACTGAAACCCTGCTAAAACCGCTATCAAAGTCCATTTATCAAAAGGTTTGCTTTCGTTAAAATAAAGTATCAATAAGGGCAGTATCAGCCAAGGGATCGAGAAGCGAAATTCGCGCCAACCAGAATAGTAATTGTCGCTCCACAAAATCGCTAGTCCAATATATCCGACATAAAGCAAACAGGCAACGCCTATGGGATTACAATAGACGCTTTTCAGGCGTTTTGCGTATAGCGCCAATAATAAGACAAACGCAACCGTTCCAGCGCTTGTACTGATTCGGTGGTTAAGAATCGCAAAAACCGCCGTCAAGACGATAAAGGCAAAAATTATTCGCTCTTTTTGCGAGAATACAAAATCAAGGAGTTTCAATTCACCCCCCCCCCCCCCCCGTTTTAGTAGAGCGCGGTTAAAATCTAAGTTAAATATGTTTGCGACGGACGCCATTTTATTTCCTTATAGTAACGCTAGACGTTATCATAGCGCTTGGTACCTTGTTCGATTTCCCAGACAAAAGCGTATTTCAAAAAGATATAAACGCCTTTGCTAAACGCCGCAAATAAACCTTGTATCCCGTCCAGAAAGCCTAAGCGAAAGATATAGGATTTCGTTACGCCCCAAAACGGGTTAAACAATAGTTTAATTAACGAAAAACGTTTGCCTTTTTGCGCGTAAGATTCGGCTGCTAAACGCGCATAAACAATCAGCCGCTTCCAGTGATCGCGCAAATCTTTATAGGAGTAGTGTATTAGATCGCCCTTTAGTTTGGCGGTTTTGCCATTGATTGTTAACCTATCGTGCGGATTGTAGCCGCCCCATTTGGGATTTGCGTCGCGCCTTACAAGTCTTAGGTGGCGATCGGGACGCCACATATAGTTTAGCGTTTTGCCAAGATATACGCTCTTTCGGCTAATTATATAACCCTCCGCGTCGTCGTTCGCAATCGCTTGTTCGATCGATTTAATAAGCTCGTCGCTAACAACCTCGTCCGCGTCGATCGACAATATCCATTTGCCGCCGCATTTTTCCAGCGCGGAATTTTTCTGCTCGATATGCCCCTTCCAATCCTCGTCAAATACCTTAGCGCCGTAACTTAGCGCGATCTCTCTTGTGCGATCGCTCGAATGCGAATCCACGACGACAATTTCGTTCGCGATCGTTTTAACTGCCTCTAGCGTTCGCGGCAGATTGTCCTCTTCGTTAAACGTAATAATCGCCGCGCTTAAAAGTTTATCGTTCATTTTGCCGCCGCCAGATACGCGCTTAAAAACGCTTCGTCGCTAAAAACGCGGATATGTTTATCGTGATCCGTAATCTTTTGGGCAAGCGCTTTGGCGTCGTTTGGCGCGACTAGATTATCCTTTGGCGCTATTTCGCTCAAAGCGCCGACCGTCGTAGCGATTAAAGGAACGCCGATCGACATAATTTCAAAAGCGACGCGGCAGATCGCCTCGCTGCCAATAGAAGCCGCGACTCCAACGTCAAAGGCGCTTATACAAGCGGCGACGTCCGAGCGAAAACCCGTAATAAACGCCGCGTTTGTTAAGCCTTGATCGTTAATATATTTTTGCAGATCGGATATATCCAGATCGGCGCTATCGGTAACTAGCAAAAGTTTATAGCGCTCGTCGCTTTGACGCAAAAGCGCTAGCGCGTCGATTAGATATTTATGTCCTTTAACCTCGCTGTAACGACCGACTAGTCCCGCCACTATATCGCCCTCGCTAAAGCCAAACTCGGATCGAACGCGATCGCGTCCCGCTCGATCGAAGCGGAATTTATTCGTATCGACGCCGCCGTATATCGCATCGATCTTATTAAGCGGCGTTTTTAACCGATCGGTAAAAAATAGTTTAATATATTCGCCGCTAACAATAATGCGATCGGCGCACCTATTGTAAAAAAAACGATTGACGAAATTCGCTTTAGGCATACGCTGATCGCCTCTAACGCGCAGTAGTTTCCAGCGCGCGCCAAAAAAACGCTTTAGCGCCAAAAACCAGAACAGCTCCCCTCGATGAGCGGTTAGAATATCGGGCGCAAAATCGCGTAGAAATCTGTTTAACCGAAGCGCGGCGGCGATCGGATTTGCGGCGTTAAAATAGTCCTCGTAGGTTTTTATATTCATCTCTTTTGCTTTTTTCGCCGTTTGCGTGTTTGGCAAAACGCCCGCGATAACCTCGAAACCCGCCGCTTGCAACAATCGGCAAAGGTTTAGCGCATACCACGCCGTCGCGTTATACCAGCGGACGTTAATAAGATGAAAAAATCTCATCTACTTATAAAACTTTCGATTTTCGTTCATAACGTCTAGGATACTTTGGCTGTGATCGCTTAAAACCGAAGCGTCTAAAGGCTTATAACTATTGGTATCAAACGCGTGCGCGCCGTTTATCGGATCGGGGTGCGCCGAGAATACCAGCGTGCGATTATTTTCAACAATCGCGTTAAAATTCCAGTTGCCGATAACCGCGTATCGACGCTCTTTTGAGGGATAGAGCAGATCGTCGCCGTTGGCGTAATCTTCGGGCGGATTTTGAATGCCAAGCCAGCGCATAGCGGCGGGGATAAAATCGGCGTGGCTCGTTAGATAATCGATCTCGTCGGGCGCGACGTTGGGCAGACGCATAAAAAAAATCGGCTTTGTCTGCTGAACGCTAAAGGCGTGATTGTGTCCAAAACCGCCGCTTTCGTAAAACTCTTCGCCGTGATCGGCGGTAACGATAATTTTTGTGCGATCGTAAGCTCCGTTCGCCTTTAGTTTTTCTATCGCTTGCGCGATTAAAGTATCGTCGTAATAGATCGCGTTTTTATATTGATTAAATAATATATCGCGCCCGCTCGCGTCGATTGTCAGATAGTTTTTATCGCCGTCGTCGTCGGGCTGAAACTTGCGGTGCGTAGAGGGGTAGCTAAACTGGTGCGGCGCGTCGTAAAAAATAAACGCAAAAAACGGCTCGGACATATTTTGATCAAGCCACTCTAAAACCTTTTCGTTCATAGCGCGATCTCTTTCCCAAGACTCGCCTTCAAAACGATCGATAATTTTGTCGTTGATCGTAGCAAACGCGGTGCGGCGAAACTCAGGCCAATTAAGATCGCTGGCGGCGAAAATCCTTATATCAAAACCGCGATATGTTAGCGCGTCAAATAAAACGCTTTGGCGTTGCGCGTTTAGAAACGCAAACCAATAGGGCGCGTTAAGCCCGTAAAAAAACGAGAATACGCCAAAACGGGTGGCGTTGCCGCCGCTAAAGTGGTTGTTAAACGCGATCGATTCGCGCTTTAGCGCGTTCATGGCGGGAGCGCTCTCTTCGTCAATCATATCCCATCTTACCGCGTCCATCATAATAACCATAATGTTTTCGCGCTCGTATTGATCGCTAAAGCGAAGCGGATTTTTCGGATAATCAAGTTGCGATCTAGAGTTATCGCCTAAGACGGCGATCGTTCTTGGCACGGGTTCCACGCCAAAATATTTTTTAGCGAACCTAGTAAATGTGAGCGGCTGATAGTATGGAATTACGCGCAGTTTGTCTAAAATTTCCGTTTTTGAATAGAGATCGGCAAAGCCTACGACCGCTTTATCGATAAGCGCTATTAGAATAACTGCGGGGATTAGATAGCGGTTGATTTTTTTATTCAGTTTTCTAGCGTCGTTATCTTTCGGCAACATATAGTATAACAGCGATTGAAAAGCCGCGATCAACGCGGCGAGAACGGCTAATAAAATATAAGGATAAACGCCTAGATCAATATTTGTTAGCGCGGCGGGCGAAAAGGCGATATTTAAGATCATAGCGTTTATGTGAGTATGGTAGATACGATAGATAAAAAAGTCTATAATCAGCAGTAACTCAAAGATTGTAAAAACCGCCCCCGCTACCATAAATCCCGCGCGACGAAAAACGCCGAACAACGCGCAGACAAGCCACAATACGACGAAAAACATAAACGCCGTCGATAGCGCGGCAAGCGTCGAGAGGCACAGCGCGAGCGCGTCGAAATCTTTCGCGAGCAGTAAAAACGCGACAAACAAAACGGAAATAAACAGCAGATTGGCTTTTGCGAATAGGGCTAACCGCGCGTTCATATCGCTATTCTACCGCGCCGAGGCTGTGAAGGCGCTTTTGGTAAAGTAAGTTAGGCAGCAGCAGCCTAGCTTGCGCGTCGCGCAGACGCTCTTCGTCAAGCGCCCGTTCGAGCGCCGTATCCTCCAAAACGCGCCGATATTCGCCGTTTTCGTCGGGCGCAAAATCCGCCCGATTGACATAGCTTCCGTTCTCGTCGAGCGCCGCCTGCGTAATAACGCCGTTTGGGCGCAAAATTGTCGCTATTTCGCCGTCGAAATAGGCAAACTCCAAGCCGTATTGCATAACCGCGCCGCCGCCGCGATCGTCTAACAGATTACGTCCGACCAACGGGTGCGGGCGATCGTCGCCAATTAGCGCTAAGAGCGTGGGAAGCAGATCGATTTGAGAGGCGATCGCGTCGTTTTTCGCCGCGCTAACGCCTTTGCCCACAAAAAGCGCGGGGATATGGTAGGCTTTAAGCGGCGCGAACAGATCGCCGCCGCGCACTTTGATCGTGTGATCGGCGACGACTAAAAAGATCGTGTTTTTATAGTATGGTTCTTTTTTCGCCGCTTTGAAAAACTCGCCAAGCGCGTAATCGGCGAAAAGCGCCGCGTTCTCTTGCGTCGCGGCGGGGGAGTTATACGGCTTGATAAAACCTTCGGGATAATCGAAGGGCAGATGAGACGAGAGCGTCAAGATCGCGGCGCAAAACGGCTCTTTCGCGCGCGAAAATTCGCGGTTTGCCGCCGCAAAAACGCTTAGATCGTCGCCGCCCCACCTGCCGTCGTAGCCCTCGCCGCGCGCAAAATAGGAGCGGATCGCAAACCCGTTGGCGCCTAAAAAGCGGCTCATATTGTCGAAATTCGCGTCGCCGCCGTAGTAAAACTCGCACCTATAGCCAAGCGGCGCAAGGTGAGAGGCGATCGTCCAAAAGTCGTTTTGCGCTTTGGGCAGTTTGGGAACGAGCGCGCCGACGATCGGCGAAAAACCCGCGAAAACCGCCTCCACGCCGCGATTGGTTCGCGTCCCCGTCGCGTATAGATTGGCAAACAGCAAACCCTCTTCGCCGAGCGCGTCGAAATTGGGCGTTAGCGCTAGACCGCCAAGCGCGCCCACAAACTCCGCGCCCATACTCTCCCACAGGATAATAACTATGTTGGGCAAATCTTGCGGCGTTTTGCCGCTAAAAACGCGCGCGCCAAAACCGGTTCTCGCGAAAATTTCCTCTTCGCTCATCGTTCCGTAACCGCTTAGATCAACCTCTCCTCTTAACTGATACAGCGCGTAAAGAGCCGAATAGGTTCCGTTAGAGGCGATCTCGTTAAGCTGTTGAGAGGCGCTAAACGTCGCCGTTCCGAGATTTGCCGCCGACATTCCAACGCTCGATCGCGCGCCAAGTAGCAGACACGCGATTATAAACGGCGCCGCGATCAGGCGCGTTTTTAGCGGCGTTTCGCGCGCTTTGATCGAACCCGTTTTATAGCCCAAGAACGCCGCCATGATCGTTAATAAAACGCCGATCGCGGTTAAAACTGGATAGGCGAAGATCAACATATAAAATATCTCTTTTGGGCGATCTAGGTAATCAAAAAATAGGTGATTTGGACGCAAGCCGTATTGATCGAAAAATCCGATTGACACGATCTCGAAAAAAGCCAATAAAGCCGCCGCGAACGCCAGATAAAAACGATTTAGCGCCGTAACCTTGCGATCAAAAAGAAGCGTCCATATAACGGGGAAAAACAGCAGGGCGCAAAGGACGATCGTATCCATTCTAGCGCCGATTATAAAGAGCTTAATAAGATCGCCGCTCGCCGCGTCGTCAGGCGCGTAGAACGCGGCGAGCGCGACTCTGAAAACGGCGAAAACAGTCAAAGAGACCAAGTAAAACAACGCGAAGGGTTTTAATAAAGCCGATAGGTTTCGCACAAAGTCTCCAAGCCGTATAATTGCGCAAGTTTATCCGAAAGCCGTTTTGTGCAAGCAAACTCAATCTGTATTATCAGACTATCCGCGCTTGGCGATATATGCCTGTTTTTGCCGACGCTGAACGCTCTTCGCCGCTCCTTTCCTAACGCTAACGTCGTCTGGATTATCGGCAAAGCCGAAGCGGAGCTGATCGAGGGGATCGACGGCGTAGAGCCGATTGTCTATGACAAAAAAAGCGGCTTAGCGGGTATGTTCGCCATAGGCGCGAAACTCAAAAATCGCCGTTTTGACTATCTGCTGATGGCTCAAGAGGCGTTGCGCGCGAGCATTCTCTCGCTCTTTATCCGCGCCGATAAGCGCGTTGGTTTTGATCGCGATCGCGCCAAAGACTTCCAGCGGCTATTTACAAACGCCCAGATCGCGCCAAATCCAAACTGCCACATGATCGAAAACTATCTTGATTTCGCGCGGTTTTTGGGCGCGGATACCGGCGCGATCCAATACGATCTGTTTATACCCGACAAGGCGATTAGAGAGGCGGAGGCGATCGCGCGCGGCGAAAGCTACTGCGTCGTAAGCCCGATTGCCAACGCGGTTCGTAGGAATTGGCGAAACTGGACTATCGAAGGTTACGCGGCGGCGATCGACTATATTTACGAACGCTACAAACTGAACGCGATCGTAACGGGCTGCCAAGCCGATCGCCAAGCGGCGGAGGCGATCGCGCGCGTAGCCAAAGCGCCGTTTATTAACGCCGTCGGCAAAACAAGCGTCAAATGCCTGCTGGCGCTGATTAAAAACGCGCGATTTACGCTCGCGCCCGATAGCGGTCCGGGACATTTTGCCGCCGCGTTGAGCGTCCCCGCGATCGCGCTGTTAGCGGCTGCCGATCCGCGCCGCGCCGCGCCGTATCAGACGCCAAGCTACGCCGTCGATCGCTACCGCGAGGCTCTGCTAAAATATAGCGGCAAAACGCCCGAAGAGGTCAAGTTTGGGCGCCGCGTGCGCCATCAAAAAGCTATGAGCGAAATTACGATTGACGACGTAACGGCTATGATTGATAAAGCGATGCGAGATAGCGCCGCGACCAGGAAGGAATAAAGACGATGATTATTGAGAGCGCGAAAGAGGCGATCGCTATCGAGGCAAGAGAGATCGCGAGCCTCGCCGATCGCATAGACGGATCGTTCGAGGGCGCGGCAAAGGCGATCTTGGCGTGCAAAGGCAAGGTGATTGTCAGCGGTATGGGCAAATCGGGGCTGATAGGGCAGAAGATCGCCGCGACGCTTGCCAGCACGGGAACGCCTAGCTTTTTCATGCACCCCGCGGAAGCCTATCACGGCGATCTGGGAATGGTCGCGGCGGACGACGCGGTTTTGATTATCTCTTACTCCGGCGAGACGGACGAGGCGCTTAAAATCGTTCCGTTTTTGCAGGATCAACAGAATGTCATCGTCGCCTTTACGGGCAATCCGCGATCGACGCTGGCGCAGGCGGCGAGTTTTCATATAGACTGCTCCGTGTCAAAAGAGGCGTGTCCTTTGGCGCTTGCGCCGACTAGCTCCACGACCGCCGCGCTCGCGATGGGCGACGCGCTCGCCGTAGCGCTGATGAAGGCGCGCGGGTTCGAGGCGGAGCATTTCGCGCGCTTTCACCCCGGCGGATCGCTTGGACGCAGGCTGATAGCCAGAGTAGAGCGCGAGATGATCGCTTTGGAAAATCTGCCGATCGTCTCTCCCGCGACAAACGCGCTGGATACGCTTAGGGCGATGAGCGCGGGCAAACTTGGCGCGGCGATCGTCGCGGACGAAAACGGCTCGCTGCTAGGGGTGATCACCGACGGCGACCTAAGGCGCGTAGTGGAAAGAGCGCGCGATAGTTTTTTTACGCTCAGCGCCCAAGAGATGATGACGAAAAACCCCAAAACGGTCGGGCTAAAAACGCGGCTGATCGACGCGGAGGCGTTAATGGACAAGTTTAGCGTCCATCAACTAATCGTTCTCGACGATCAAAACAGAATCGTCGGTTTGCTACCCTATAGAACGGGCTATAAAAAGCCTATAATGTAACGGATTTATTTGCCGACAAGGAGCTTGAATGAGGCATATTCGCATTCCTTCGCCTAGCGGGGGGGTATTGTTTTCAAACGATCTGCCGCTCGCTATGATCGCGGGTCCGTGCGTGATAGAGAGCGAGGAGTTTGCTCTGCGAACGGCGGAAAAGCTCAAAGCGATCTTCGACGAGGTTAAAATCCCGTTTATTTACAAATCAAGTTTTGATAAAGCCAACCGAAGTTCGGTCGGCAGTTTTCGCGGCGTGGGAATGGACGAGGGGCTGAGGATTTTGGAGAAAACTCGCCGCGAGATAGGCGTGGCTACGCTAACCGACGTGCATACGATCGAACAGGCAAAGCCCGTAAGCGAGGTTGTGGATATGCTGCAAACCCCCGCGTTTTTGTGCCGTCAGACCGATTTTATTCAAGCCGTCGCGGCGACAAAAAAGCCCGTAAATATCAAAAAGGGGCAGTTTTTATCCCCGTGGGAGATGACGAACGTGCTTGCCAAAGCCGTCGCCACGGGCAACAGCGCGATCGCCTTATGCGAGCGCGGAACGAGTTTTGGCTACAACAATCTAGTGGTGGATATGCGCTCGTTGGCGGTGATGGCGCAGACCAATCATCCCGTTATATTTGACGCGACTCACTCCGTGCAGCTGCCGGGAGGCGCGGGAACTAGCAGCGACGGGCAGAGGATTTTCGCGCCGACGCTTGCGCGGGCGGCTGTGGCGGCGAAAGTGGCCGGCGTATTTATCGAAACCCACCCCGATCCCTCCGTAGCGCCGTGCGACGGACCCAATATGATCCCTTTTAGCGAGCTACCGGAGCTATTGCGGCGGCTTAAAGCTATCGACGAGATCGCCAAAAAACGTATATGAAAGCGATTATAGTTATTCCCGCGCGATACGGTTCTACGCGCTTTGAAGGCAAACCGCTCGCTCTTATCGGCGGCAAACCTATGATCGCACTTACCTGCGCGCAAGCTAAAAAAGCGACGCTTGCCGATCGGACGATCGTAGCGACCGACGACGAGCGCATAGCGAACGCGGCGCTAAACGCCGGATGCGAAGCGATTATGACGCGAGCGGACTGCGCCAACGGCTCGGAGCGTTTGGCAGAGGTCGCAAAAAAGATTGACGCGGACATTTACGTCAACGTTCAAGGCGACGAGCCGTTTATCGATCCCTCCTCAATCGACGCGGTAATCGAGATTTTAGCGCGAAACGACAAGGCGCAAATCGCGACGCTTTATCATACGATCGACGCGATCGAAGCGCGAAATCCAAACGCGGTAAAGGTTGTGTTAGACGCGAGCGATCGGGCGCTCTATTTTAGCCGAGCGGCTATTCCATATCCGCGCGAGGGCGCAAAAGCGGAGTATCTAAAACATATCGGGCTTTACGCCTATAGAAAATCGGCGCTTCTTGCCTATGAAACCCTGCCGCGATCGCCGCTTGAGGAGATCGAAAAGCTAGAGCAACTGCGTTTTCTGCAGGCGGGTTACGCGATCTACGCCGCCAAAGCCAAAGCGCCGTTAATCGCGATCGATACGCCCGCCGATCTTAAACGCGCCGAAAATTACCTTAGCGGCAGAAGCCTATCCGCGCCCAGTCTCGCCGAAATCAAGCTGCTACTAACCGACATTGACGGCGTTTTAAGCCCGCCGACGCTGTTTTTTGACGAAAACGGCGAGCGCCTGAAAGCCTTTAACGTGCGCGACGGGCTTGGCGTGGAGATCGCGCTCAAACTCGGATTAAAAATCGGCGTAGTAACGGGGCGCGATTCGCCCGCGCTTCGCAAACGGCTTGAAATTCTCAAGATCGAAACCGCGCTTTTTGGCGTTAAAGACAAAGGCGCGGCGTGTCGCGAAATTATGGCGAAGACGGGCGTTAGCGCGGATGAAACGCTTTTTGTCGGCGACGATTCGCCCGATCTCGCCGCGTTTGAAGCCTGCGGTTTAAGCTGCGCCGTAGCCGACGCGCCCGATTATATTAGGGCTCAAGCGAGTTTTGCGCTCAAACATAAAGGCGGGCGCGGCGCAATCCGCGAAGTCGTGGAGATGATTTTAGAGGCGCAAGGCAAACTTGACGCGCTAAAAGAGGCGCGAGCCTATATGCGACTTGCGAAAACATAAATCTTTCGCCGCGATAGCGTAAAGGGGCGACTAAAACTTAAAAACAGAAAGAGACCATTTGCGGTATGCGTTTATCGGCTTTTAGCCGCGAAAATAACTTAACGCTCTGAAAAAACCGATAAAACATAGTCCGCGGCGACAACGACCAAACGAATAACCTGCAAGGCGCTTCAGTTCGCGCGCTCGCAAATAGCGCGATTTTATCGCTCGTCGATAACCTTTTAGTTTAATTTTTCAACCACAAATCCAAACAGCCTCGTCAAGCGTTTATAATAAAACGCGGCTTGTTATAAGCGCTCAAGCGCAAAAAGCGCCGAACCAACCCGATAGGCGGGTATTCGCGCTTTTGTCGTTTTCGCTTTTCCGTCATTCTCGCGCGGAGCAAGCGTGATCGCTTCATAATCGAAGGCGGGTATCCATCTTTTTAATGATCGTTGTTATGGATTACCGCAATCCTGCGCCCTTTGCGCTCCTACCCGCGCGGGCGCTTCGCGGCAATGACAGGGGGCGCGGGTATGACGGTAAAATTGAACGGCAATCTAACGAAAATTGCGCGTATATGGATTCCCGCTTGCGCGGGAATGACAAAAACGTAAGTTTTTAGTAAAGCGCTGGAATGTCAACTATTCCCCTCATACCCGCGAAGGCGGGAATCCATCTTTTTGATGATCGTTGTTGTGGATTCCCGCTTGCGCGGGAATGACGAGAATGTAGATTCCCGCCTACGCTGGTATAACGACAAGATTAAATTGCGATCTGGCGAAATTGCGCGAGATGGATACCCGCTTGCGCGGAAATGGCGGGGGACGTAAGAAACGACAAGGCGCGAGAGTTTATTTCTCCCGCCGCATCCCTTTGCGTCATATTTTATTTGCGCCCCTCTTATGGATAGTTTATATTTGAGTCGAGATCGCGATATTCGCCGCTTTTTGCGCGCGTCTTACTCAAAATCCGCGATCGTTATTTGGTAGCGATTTATTCGCCTATTCAAATTCGCGCATAAATAGCCGAAACATAACTTCGACAAATCTAACGCGCGTTTAGCGTTCGCGGCAAATACTTGCGTCGCCGTTAAGCGCGTCAAGCATGCGTAGCGCCTGAACGTGTTCAAAAACGTCGTGGCAACGGACGATCGTCGCGCCGTATTCCACCGCTTTAAGGTGCAACGCGATCGTGCCGCCAAGTCTATCGCCAACGGCGGCGGGCGATATTGCGTCTATTAGCGATTTGCGAGAAGCGCCGATAAGCAGCTCGTATCCAAAACGCAAAAAGTGAGACTGAGCGGATATTAGTTTAAGATTGTCGCTTAGATTTTTCCCAAAACCAATACCCGCGTCCAAAATAAGCCGTTTCGCGCCCGCTTCGATCGCCGCCTCCACGCGCTTTGCAAAGAAGCGGTCGATTGTTTCTACAACGTCGTCGTATCGCGGATCGTTTTGCATCGTTTTTGGATCGTCCTTCATGTGCATAATGCAAAGCCTAGCGTCGTATTCGGCGGCAAGTTTCAAAACGCGCTCGTCTTTGCCTCCAGTAATATCGTTGATCAATCCAAAGCCGCGATCAAGCGCGTATTTGATCGGCAAAGGCTCGTAACTATCGAGGCTTAAAATCGTCTTTTCGTGGATTTTCGCGGCGTATAGCGCGTCTATCGCCGGTTTTAGCCGCGCCAGCTCCGCTTGCGGTTCGATCGGCGCGCTCCCCGGTCGCGAGCTAATCGCGCCTATATCGATATACGCCGCTCCGTCGGCTATCATTTTTTCGGCTTTCGCAAGCGCGTCGTTAGGGTTTGTCCTGCTTGCGGGATTGAAGCTATCGTCGTTGACGTTGATAACGCCCATAACGGCGGCTTTGTTATCGTTTGTTTTGAGAAACGTTTGCAACTCTTGAGCTATTTGCCTCAAACCAAACGGTTGCGTTTTCTCCTTATCGATCAGCTTTTTTAGCTGCGAAGCCGTAGCGAGCAACAGCGCGTCGGTATGCGCGGCTTCGCACGAGGGCGTATAGCGGCTTACGGCGAGTTCCGCGCCGATCGCGAGCGCGTCTTGTTTTAGAATATTCGCCGCGCCGCAAGGCAGGTTTTTGATAAAAAACCTATCGACTCGCGCCTTATTCAGCATTAACTCCGCGCCTCTTTTATCGCAACCGATCGTCTCTAAAATAGGCGCGATATTTATATCAAACGGAAGTTTTTGCGTCATCTTCGCACTCTAGTAGCAGTAGCAAAATCGGCAGGATTGCGTTGATCGCGTTAGAGTTAAGCGCCGTCATCTTGAATCCGCGCTCAAACGCTTTAAGCGTTCTTTTTCGTAGCGGCGCTCTCTTTACTTTAAGCGCGGCGAAACGGTTAAAAGCCGCCTCTATAAACCGCTTGGCGCGATCGCGCTCCAATCTGCCGTTATCTTTGATAAACTCGTAAACCGCTCTTAGATCGAGCTTCGCAAAGTCGATCAGGCGTTCGCTTGGCGCTTTGGGCGCGGCGATCGCATATAATGGCAGACGCGATCGGACGGTGGGCAAAAAGACTGATTTTTGCGTCGCTAAAAGATAGATCGTTATATTGCGCGGCGGCTCTTCAAGCAGTTTTAAAAGCGCGTTTTGCGCGCTCGCGTTGTAACCGATCGCGCAGGCGATTAAAAATTTCTCGCGATCGCTTGAAATGTAAGCCGCGCCGATCAGCTCTCTAGCCTCCGCGACGGAAAACTCCTCTTTTTGAGCCTCGAAAACTACTCGCGGCGCGTCGCCTATTTGCGACAAAACGCGCTTCAGCCCCGTCTCTTTATCGGCGCAAACCCATAGCGCGCCCATCGTTTAGAGATTTACCTCGCCAAACATTACGGCGTTGATCGTTTTATCAAACAGTATCGCTAACTGCATTAGTTTTATATCGATTAGGCGATCCGCCGAACGCATAAAAAAGCCGTTTGGCGCCTCCTCGTCCATTAGCCATAGGAAGCTGTCGTCGCTTTTTTTGGGCGCGCGCGCGCGCGCGTCGTCGCCGCGTCCGATATACCAATAGATAAATCGATCTCCAAAGGCGATAGAGAGCATATTCTGCACGAGATCGATCTCGTTTGGATTTGCGCGATCAATGTGCGGCAAAATATCGCGCGCGTTAAAGATCGGAAGCAAAGGTCGCTTTTTTTCGCTGCCGTTTAGCGTCGTCGTGAGATATTCGGCGAACCACTCGCGGTTGCGATCGGTTATGATAACAAACGAAACGCCGCGCATTAGACGAGTCATAGCCGAGTGCGCCGCCGGCACCCAGTCAAAACGCCTTTCCTCCATCCACGTCATCATTGGGCTGTCGGCGCGAATGGCGCTTAGCGTCCAGTTGCTGAGCTGTTCCACAAGGATTATTTATCCAACTCGTAGGCGGCGTGGAGAATTCTTACGGCAAGTTCGCCGTATTTTCTCGCGATCACGACGCTAATTTTTATTTCGCTCGTGCTGATCATTAAAATGTTGATATTTTCTTTGGCAAGCGCGCTAAACATTCTCGCCGCCACGCCGCTATGCGATTTCATGCCAACCCCGACTATGCTTACCTTGCAAACCTGATCGTCAAACTCCTGTCTGCCCAGCGCGCCTCCAAAACCGCTAAGGGCGCGTTTAGTCTGCTCTAACTCCGTGGAGGGGATCGTAAAGTCAAGATCGGTTTTGCCGTCTTGTCCGATCGTTTGGACGATCATATCCACGTTGATCGCCCCGTTTGCCAACGCGCCGAATATCTCCGCGGCTATGCCGGGGCGATCGTCAACGCCGATCAGACTCGCTCTGGCTTGATTTTTGTCCAGCGCTATGCCGCTTACAATCGGTTTTTCCATGCACTCTTCCTCGTTTGTAATCAATGTTCCCTCATTGTCGTTAAAACTGCTTCTGGTCACCAGCTTTACGCCAAGTTTTTTAGCTAATTCGACCGATCTGTTCTGCAATACTTTCGCGCCCAAGCTGGCAAGCTCTAGCATCTCGTCGTAGCTTATGCGAGTTAGCTTTTTGGCTTTGTCCTCCACGCGCGGGTCTGTGGTGTAAACTCCATCGACGTCGGTGTATATCTCGCACAGATCGGCTTTAATCGCGCCCGCGATCGCCACCGCCGTCAGGTCTGATCCGCCGCGTCCTAGCGTTGTAACCTCTCCGTTGCGAGTCGCGCCCTGAAAGCCCGCGATAACGACGATTTTGCCTTCGTTTACGCGCTTTAATACCGGCGCGTTCGATATTTCCTCGATTCTGGCTTTGGTGTGCGTATCGTCGGTAACGATTCCTGCTTGCCTGCCGCTTAGCGCGATCGCCTCTACCCCAAGCTCGTTTAACGCCATCGCCGTCAACGCGCAGGCGACGCGCTCGCCGCTAGAAAGGAGCAGGTCCATCGCCTTCGCGGGCGGCGCTTTGCTAATTTGCAAAGCCATATCGATTAGATTGTTTGTTTCGCCGCTCATAGCCGAAACGACCACGACGACTTGAGCGCCCCCGTCGGCGGCGCGTTTAACGCGCTCCGCCACAGCCTTTATTCGCTCTATGGAGCCAACGCTTGTCCCGCCGTATTTTTGAACGATCAGCATTATAGATATCCGCTTTTTTTGAAGTGCGCCAGCACTCTTTTATATATCGGGCGCTTGAAAAACGAAACCTTTTTTAGCGCCTCGTTCATAGGGACGAACTTAAAGCGCGTAAATTCCGGCGATTTCGTGTCTAGATTGATCTCGGCGCTGTTTTTTAGCCGCACCAAGAAGTATTTTTGCTTTTGCCCGTCGTAGGGATACATTTTGTCGGCGACGGACATGGGGAAGTCGTAACTGATCCAATCGGGATGTTCGGCTATAATCTCCACCTCGTTTGTGCCAATCTCCTCGTTCAGTTCGCGAAACAGCGCGGTTCGCGCGTCCTCGTTTTTGTCTATGCCGCCTTGCGGAAACTGCCAAGCTCCTTTTACGTCGCTTCGTTCGGCTATAAACAGTTCGCACATATTGGGATATTGGCTAGAGAGGATTACGGCGGCGACGTTCGGGCGATAGTTCTTTTTCACGCGTCTTCCTAGTATTTTGCGGTATTTTGGCGCTTATCCGTCAATGGGCGATAAAATTACGGAATTATAACGCCGCGCTCATTAGGGAAGGAACGTTTGTCTTGATTTACGCGCACATTCCGTTTTGTCGGTCAAAATGTCCGTATTGCGGATTTAATTCGTTTGCGGTCTTAAACCCGCCGCAAAAAGCCTACGTCGCGGCGCTTATTCGGCAGTTTGAAGCCGATCTTGAGCTATGCGGTTGCGATCGATTCGACTCGCTTTACGTCGGCGGAGGGACTCCGTCGATATTCGCGGCGGTAAGCTACGAGCCGTTTTTCGCAAAAATCTCGCCTTTTTTGCGCGGCGACGCGGAGATTACGATCGAGGCAAATCCAAGTTCGCTTACGCTAGATTGGGCTAAAACTATGCGAAGTTACGGCGTTAATCGCGTCAGTATCGGCGTTCAGAGCTTCAACGATCGCAAACTGAAATTTTTGGGGCGCGATCATAATGCGGCGCAAGCGAGAGGCGCGGTTGAGAACGCGCGTAAAGCGGGTTTCGAGCAAATTAGCGTCGATTTTATCTACGGCGCCGCGATCGATACGAGAGCCTTGCTGCTAGACGATCTTAAAGCGGCGAAAAGTTTCGGCGCGACGCACGTTAGCGCCTATTGCTTGACGATCGAGGAAAACGCGCCGTTTTTCGCAAAACCGGAGTTTGCGTCGAACGATAGCGAACTAGAACGCGAGTTTTCGCGGGCGATCGAGGCGGCGGGTTATCCGCGCTACGAGGTTTCAAACTACGGCAAAACGATCTCGCGCCACAATCTAGGCTATTGGGAGGGGCGCGGCTATTTGGGACTCGGCGCGGGCGCGGTCGGTTTTATCGATCGCGGCGAAAGCGCGTTTAGATACTCTCCGCGTAGAGCGCCGCAAGGCTACATAGACGATCCGCTTGACAAAACGACGGAGATTATCGATCGCGCCGCTTTGAACGACGAGCGGCTTATGTTGGGGCTGAGGTGTTTCACGGGCTTCGAGGCGGGCGTTTTAAGTCAAAAAGAGACGCAAAAAGCGGAGTTTCTAGTCGATCGGTCGCTGCTAAACAGAGGAGAAAATCGTTACCGCAACGCGGATTTTTGGCTCTCCGACGAGATATGGCTGTATATTAAAAGCTAAAACTTAGTATTCTTTCTGCAAGGGACTTGTTATGGGAATCTTAGATCAAGCGCACAAAGATTTTAAATACGAAATCATAGACGAGTTTATCAACCACTTCGAGGTGATGAAAGACGCGATGCAGCCGGCGATACTCGCGCTGGAAAACCCGATCGAGTACTCATATCGCTTAGACGAGCTGTTTAGGATATTTCACAACCTTAAATCGGCGTGCGGATATTTGAAGTTCGAGGCGATGCTCCGCCTTTCGGATTTTGTGGAAAGCGCGTTAGACAAGGCGAAGGCAAGTCGGGGACCCGCCTCTTCGGAGTATGTGGATTGGTTGCTCAAAGTAAGCGATCAATACGCGATCTGGTTTATCGATCTGGTCAATAACCGCGATCGTTTTACGCCGATCGCGCACGCGGACCTTTTCGACACTCCGCATCTATTGGACAAACCAAATCCTTCTAGCCGATAGCGTTCGCCGCCGCGAGCTTGCTTGAACGCGCGCCGATCGCTAGAGAGATTTGCGCCGTCCCTTTGATCGGCGAGCGGCGGTCGGTTTTTATAGCGTTAGCCGACGACGCGCAAAATAGATCGGCAAGCGGGCGTTGGCTAAAATGCCGCGTTAATTTACGCGCCGCAATACGGCGCGAACAGAGGTTTTAGCAGATGTCGCGGGATATTGAATCGCTATTAAAAGCGCATAAAATTTCAAACGAAGAGTATGAGCGGATAAATCGTATTTTGGGGCGCGAGCCCAATTTGACGGAGCTAGGCGTTATAGGCGCCATGTGGAGCGAACATTGTAGTTATAAATCAAGCAAGAAATATCTTCGCGGCTTTCCTAGCGAAGCCGAATGGGTCGTTCAGGGACCGGGCGAAAACGCGGGCGCGATCGATATTGGCGGCGGCTACGCGGCGGTTTTCAAAATGGAGAGCCACAATCATCCGAGTTTTATCGAGCCGTATCAGGGCGCGGCGACCGGCGTGGGCGGGATTTTGCGCGATATTTTCACGATGGGCGCGCGCCCGATCGCGAACCTAAATTCGCTTCGCTTTGGCGATATAACCAACGACGACGCGATAGGCAAACTACATCGCCGCTTGTTGCGCGGAGTGTCGGCGGGCATAAGCGGATACGGAAACTGCATAGGCGTGGCGATGTTAGGCGGCGAAACGACCTTTGACGAGAGCTATAATGGAAACATACTAGTCAACGCCTTCACGCTTGGCATAGTCAGAAAAGATCGCCTTTTTTACGGGCGATCCGAGGGGATCGGCAATCCGGTTATATACGTCGGCAGTAAAACGGGGCGCGACGGGCTTGGCGGCGCGGTGATGGCTTCGGACAGCTTCGCCGACGAGAGCAAATCGAAGCGCCCGACGGTGCAGGTGGGCGATCCGTTTACCGAAAAGCTGCTGATGGAAGCGTGCTTGGAGCTATTTGAAACCGATCATATCGTGGGTATTCAGGATATGGGCGCGGCGGGTTTGACAAGCTCTAGTTTTGAAATGGCTTCGCGCGGCGGCGGCGGAATGCGGCTCTATCTCGATAGGGTTCCTATGCGCGAAACGGGAATGACCCCGTATGAACTGATGTTATCCGAGTCGCAGGAGCGAATGCTAATCTGCGCTAAAAAAGGGCGCGAAGAGGAGGTTATTAAACTTTTCGCTAAATACGAGCTTGACGCGGCGGTAATCGGCGAGGTTACGGATACGGGACGAATGGAGCTGTATTGGGAGGGCGCTATTGCGGGCGATCTGCCCGTGGCGATCGCCGACGAGTTTGCGCCGATTTTAGACCGTCCGACCAAGCGTCCCGCGTATTTAGACGAGATCGCCAACTTTGACGATACGGAAGAGGCGAGTTTTCCCTCCTCTACCGACGCGCTCAAGACTCTGCTAAGCCACCCCGAAGTAGCCGACAAGCGGTTTATCTACGAGCAATACGACTCCACGATCGGCGCCGCCTCGATTACTAAAATCGGCGAGAGCGACGCTGGATTGGCGTATATTTATGAAAACGACAAAGCGATCGCTCTAAGCGTCGATTGTAACCCGCGCTTTTGCTATATCGATCCTAAAGTCGGCGCGGCGGCGGCGGTCGCCGAAGCGGGGCGCAACGTGGCGATGAGCGGCGCCGCTCCCCTTGCGATCACCGACTGCCTTAACTTCGGCAATCCGGAAAATCCCGAAGTGATGTGGCAGTTCAAAGAGGCGTGCGAAGGGATAAAAGAGGCGTGCCTCAAACTCAAAACGCCCGTCGTTAGCGGCAACGTGTCGCTCTACAACGAAAGTGGCGGCAAGAGCGTTTTTCCAACGCCCGCGATAGCGACCGTAGGCTTGCTAGACGATCCAAAAAAGGCGCTAACTATGCCGTTTAAGAGAGTCGGCAGTCTTGTATATCTGCTTGGCGAAACGCGCGGCGAGTTTGGCGGATCGCTATATATGAAAGTTTTCGCCAAAAAAGTAGCCGGCAAAGCGCCTAAGCTCGATCTCGCCGTCGAACGCCTTTTGTGGGATTGCGTTATCAACGCCAACCAACAAGGTTTATTGCTCGCCGCGCACGACGTAAGCGTCGGCGGCATAGCTACGGCGGTCGCTAAAATGGCGCTGCACGGCAAACTTGGCTTTGAAGGCATGGTCGCTCTTGGCGACGAGCGCGATCTCTTTTGCGAGAGTTTTTCGCGCGCGATCGTAGAGGTCGCGCCCGACAAGAAAGAGGCGTTTGAAAGCTTGATCGCGCAATCGGGGCTGAACTACGAGCAGATCGGGAAAGTGACGCAAGCCGATCTGATAATTAACGGCGTAAGCCTCTCTAGTTCCGAAATGAAAGCGCTATATTTCGACTCTTTTGCGGCGATTATGGAGTTAGATAGCTGATCGCGGCGGATCGCCTCTAGCGTCTTTGCGATAGACGCCGATTGGACAAAACGGTCGATTATAATCGCGCCTCGCTTGCTTTATTGAACCTTAAATAACGTTCGGCGCGTTTTTTGCTCCGCCGATCAAACCTTTGCGCGCATAAAAATTTTAGCGTCGTCATTGACGCGCGTAATTTATTTTCTCGCCAATATTTGCTAAATGTCGCCGTAGTTTCCATCAGCGTATTGTTGTTTCCCCTACATACATAATAGACAATCTCGACTAACTTAAACATTACTTAACTCCTTTCGTTAAATTGAGCCCAAAGATGTTTAGCGCTATTATGTCTTCGTCACAGTTTGCATTTAAAGGGAAGAGAGGGATATAGGTATGTTGGTAAAGCATAAATTGTTGATAGTATTGTCGCTCAGCGTAGCGAGCCTAATCATCGTCGCTTCTATAGGCGTAAAGATCGCCTTAGACAATCTTAGCGCTTTGGAGCAAATACAAAACGTCAGGCTACAAAAAGTCATTGAAATGATGGAGTTCGACGTGGACGTTAAGGATTTGGTGCAACGCTCGTATCAGATCGTCAGCGTCTCGCGTTTGAATTACGACACGCAGCTTGATGAGCTGCGAACGCTTAGCTCTATTGTGCGTCAATCGCTTGAACACGCCGATAAAGCGCTTAACAAATACGTATCCATAGAGCCGGTCTCCGGCGGTCTTAAAGGCGATTGGGACAAACTGATCGCCACGTTTACGAGTTGGTCGCTCCAAGATCGCGATATAGCGCAAAAGATCGACGCGGCGCTTAAACGCCCAAGCGAAGCCGCGCTCCAAGCGATATACGCCGAAATTGTGAGCGGCAATCTAAAACGTAGGAATACGACGCAGGACGTGATCGGCTTGATCACGAAGTTTATCGAAGCGAACGAAAAGCTCGCGCACGATTCCGTCGCCGAAGCGACAGAGCAAACCACCTTTATGATGACGGCTCTTGTCGCGGCGACGGCGATCATTATCGGAATTATCATCGCTTTTATTTATTCGCTATACGCGTCGGTGGTTAAACCGATCGGACGCGCTAAGGACGTAGTCGTTCAAGTCGCCGAAGGGCGCGATCTTAAACTGCGAGTTAATTACAGTTCCAAAGACGAGATAGGCGCGATGGTGAGCGCCTTTGATCGCATGATGCAGACGGTGCAGGATTCGGTCGTAACTATTAGGCAAAAAGTAGATTTAGTCAATAAAGAGATAGCGAGTTTTTCCGAGGCGGCTGAAAACGTCGCGCAAGGCTCGCAAGCGCAAAGCTACGCCACCTCTTCTATGGCTGCCGGTATCGAGCAGATGAGCGTAAGCGTAAGCTCGGTTTCGGAGAACGCCAATAGCGCTCAAAAGATGGCGCAAGCGGCTGGCGCGGGGTCTGAACAAGGTAGCCGCGCGATTGAACAAACCGCCGACGAGATGCGATCTATGGTGGAGATCGTGGCGCAAACGTCGAGCGTTATTCAGGCTTTGGGCGAGGAATCAAGACAGATTAGTACCGTCGTTCAGGTAATAAAAGACGTAGCCGATCAGACTAACCTTTTGGCGCTAAACGCCGCGATCGAAGCGGCTAGAGCGGGCGATCAGGGCAGGGGATTTGCCGTCGTCGCCGACGAAGTGCGCAAACTAGCCGAAAGAACCGCCAAGTCGATCGACGATATTACCGCTAT
>JAIRNH010000030.1 GCA_031258155.1 Helicobacteraceae bacterium
CCCCGGACAAGAAAACGCCCCGCCAGGGCGCACACCACAATCACCGCCGCATTAACCACCGGTCCTAACATAAAACCCTCTCGTTTTTCCTCATATTTTCGGGTAGTATAATCGGATATGGCGCGTCAGGCAAAGGGTGGGGCGGTGCGGGACCAGTCAAGCGCCCTGACAATGGCGAAGATTCTGCTGAATCCGGCGTTGCGGGGACCGGCCCTTAGATGCATAGCATCAATTTTCGGCAACTTCTTTTTTCTCCAGTACAAGGCAGTCTTGTTTCCGGGGCGCATTCCCGTCGCCTCGGTGGATCACCCCCTGGACGCGAAGATCCCCTTTATTCCCCGCTGGGTCGACATATACCTTGACTTTGTCGCCTTCTGGATTCGCATCCTGGGCTTTCTCCTCAGCCGCTATGGCCGCCGCGCCCTGGCTCCCGTAAAGGAGTAAGCCGCGGATATAGGTTTTGAGTTTGGAGCGGGGTTTCATACCGGAGGCGATCATACGGACGTCGCCGAAGAAGGATACCGCTCCGATTCGTCCGGTTTGGGAGCTTTTTTACAATTTTATCTTGGCGTTCCAATAGGCGTAACGGAAAATGTTATCGTTAAACCTAAACTATCGCTTGCCTTTAGTCCCGTTAGCGTAGAGGTAATAGGCGGCGAGGATGTTAGTTATGTCGATACGATCGTTATTCCGGGCGTAGCGGGCGAATACTATATAGACGGCTACAAAGACGATCCTTCCGTTTTTATCGGAGCGGAGCTTGGCGTTGTTAGCGCTTCGGGCGGCGACGACGAATATCGCTTATACGGATACGGTTATGAACTTGAGGGCGACGGCGTAAGTTTCGGTATCTATGGAGGTTACGCTTTTGGCGGCGGCGGTAAATTCTCGATCGGTTATCGCAGCGCGCCCGTAGAGGTTACCTACTATAGAGGCAACAAAAAAGAGTCCAAAGACTTCGGCGGTCTTTCATTCCTGTTTAGCTACGCGTTTTTCGTAGAGTAGCTAGATCGCGGCGGTAAGCGGGCGGTTGGCGGGAAAATAGGCGAAAGGAGTTCAGATGAAAAGAATAGTTTGCATAGTCGCCCTTAGCGTTATCGCATTGGGCTTTAGCGGATGCGCTACGGTATTAACGGGAACCAAACAAAACGTTACCTTGCAGACATACGATTCCAAGCCCGCGAAAGCAATCGTGTCAGGCGTAGGACAAGTTACTCTGCCTAGTTCCGTATCGGTAAAGAAAGGAAGCGGATCGGTGCAAATATCGGTGCTTGAAGATCAATGCACAAACGCAAGCGCGTTTGCCAACTCCGCAAGGTTTAACCCAATAACGCTAATAAGCATAGTGTCGTGGGATCTTGGCACTACAGACTTTTTAACGGGAGCGGCTTGGCAGTATGACGACAACATTATTGTCCCTGTTAGTAGAAAGTCCAATTGCAATAGTTAGTATTGCTTAGGGTTTTCTTTCTTGCTTTTGTCGTTTTGATCCGCGCTTTTGCGGATCAAAATGGCGCTAACTTGACGCATAACGAGGGTTTGCTTTCAAGTAAAGGGATTTTGGCGTGGAAGGCTTTGCTTCACTATAAAGGCGAGGCGAGCGTAATCGGCGCTAAAAGCCCTTTTTTTATATCTCCAAAAGGATATAGCGATCCGATCGCCGAATTAAACCTTACGATCGAAGCGTTTAAGAGCGATCCAGATACGCAATGCAAATATCCCGCCCGTTTAGATTTCTTGCTTAATAATAAAATGGTCGATAAAAGCGATCTGCCGGCGGCAAATTGCGACGATTATCAAGAGTATCTACGAAAAGTCCCATTCGATCGCGTCTATCTTGTTTTCGCCGCCGAAGATCATAACGCCGCCGAATCTCAAATGGGACATACGATCCTAAAGATCGCTGGCGAAGATCAAAACGGCGTTACGAGAGAACATAGTTTTAGCTTTATGGCGCTTTTAGGAGAAAGCGGCAACTTTACGCGCTATATAAGAGCGATAGGTAGCGGAACGGAAGGCTCTTACGTTTTAGCGCCCTACTCAACCATAGTAGAAACCTATACGCAAAAAGAGAACAGATCGCTTTGGGAGTTTGAGCTAGTTTTATCAGAGGAAGCCAAAGATCGCCTAAGAAAACATCTATGGGAGTTAAAAGAAACTCCGATCAACTATCAATTTGTTACGCATAACTGCAATACGGCGATAGAGGCGATCTTAACCGCCGCAGACCAAAGTTTCATCGATAACGAGCGCCTTCTTTTCGCAACGCCGATCGAATATTTGCAACTATTAGAAAAGCGCGGGCTGATCAAGAGCGTATCCGTTTTGCCAAGCGCGATCGATAAAGCCTATTTTGCGCAAAACAAAGCGTTCTATCCGCTTGAGGCTCCAAGCGCGAGTAGAGTATCGATAGAGGGTTTTGACGGAGGCGTTAGGATTGGCGTTATGCCAAACTACCGCGATATTCGATCGGTTTCAAACGCCTCGCTAGTCGAGTTTGAAAATAAACTGATCGAGGTTATAGCGCGTTACGAAAACGACGAAATAAAAGCGGAAAATATAAACCTAATCGTTATGAAAACGATCTCCAATTTTAGCGTCGGAGGATCGAGCAAGATATTTAGGTTGGGTTTTGAGGAAAACGCGCAAAATAGGCTCTCTCCTTTTTTTGAGTGGGGGCGCGGTATTGGTCTTTCCTTGTTTGACGGCGCGGTAATCTATGTTATGCCAAGCGCCGGCTTCGCCTACGGCAAAAAGGCGAACGCTTTCGCGACAATCGAAACGGGGACGATTATTAGAGTTGGGGAAAGAGCAAAGTTTCTTGCGGACTATACATACTTTTGGGATTTGGACGAGGATTATCGAAGGTTTAACGGCGGATTAAACGCGCGTATTATTTATGCGCCTTCGCGAGAATACGATATAGGTTTGTCTTATTCAAAATGGTTTGATACGAGAGATAACGCGGATTATATTCGCGACTATGATCGCGATCGGATAGCGCTTAGCGTTAGCCTCTATTTTTGAAGCAAAGAGGCGAGCAATCTTGGTCGCGTTATAACAAGAAAGCGTTCCACTCTTTTTGCTTCGCCTCGTCGTAAAAACGCGAAGGGGTAATTAGCCGCGCCGCGATCAGACGATCTTTATATCTGTTTTCCACCTCAAGCCATCTTTTTTCTATATTGCGCGCGCCGCCGAAACTTTTTCGCGTCAAGCATATCTTTTTCAGTTCGGGCGCGCCGTCGATCGCGCTAAATATATCGCGCCATTTTGTTACATGGCAATCAATGATTTTATCCTCAAAACCGCTTAAATAATCTAAACCGATCTCCTCTATCAGATCGATAAAATCTATCTTATGTCTGGCGCAAAAATCCAGTTTCGCGCTTTTATCGGCGTTTTTTAGCGAACCCTCGCCAAACGCCGACGGCAAAATCCGCCACAGATGATTTTGCGCCCGCCCGTAAAAGAAGTCGGCGCTATTATTCGCGACGTCGGGATTAAAGGTCCCGATTATCAGCGTTTGCGTCCGCGCCGACACGCGTAGATCGTAAAACTTATGACGAATTGGCATAGCGCCTCCCAATTTTCAAACTATAGTGGTTATACTCCCAAAAACCTTTGAAAGTCAAACGTGAGCTGTTCGCTAAGCATAAAAAATCTCGCGCTTTGGCGCGGCGAAACCTTGTTGTGCGAGTCAATCGATCTAAGTCTCGCGCATAAAGAGAAGATCGCCGTGATCGGACACAACGGAAGCGGCAAAACCACGTTGCTAGAGACAATCGCCGGTCTTTGCCCGCTTAAACGCGGCGAGATCAAGGTTTTTGACCAAGACGCGATCGATCTAAAAAATATAGGCTATCTCTTGCAAGATAGCGACGATCATTTTCTAGCGCCGATCGTCGAGGACGACGTCGCGTTTTCGCTTCTTGCGCGAGGGAGCGATCGCAAAGGCGCCGCCGAAAAAACCGCCGAGATTTTATCTCTGCTTGGCATAGAGCGTCTGGCAAAAAAAATCGTCTATCATCTAAGCGGCGGAGAGAAAAAACTTGTCGCGCTCGCGGGCGTTTTGATAGCCGAACCCAAGTTGCTACTTCTGGACGAGCCGACGAGCGCGCTTGATTACGTCGCGCAGTTAAACGTAGTCGAGATACTGAAAAATCTGGATATTAGCATGATAATCGTTTCGCACGATCGGGAGTTTTTGGAGTCGATCGCGCATAGATTTTACGCGCTAACGCCGCGCGAATTAAAGCCAATTGACGACTACAAAGCGTTTATCACCCATAGCCACGACGGATTGCCGCCGCATATTCATTCGCGAGCGCAAATATAGCCGCCAAATTGACTGCGCCAACGCATACGCTTTTCAAAAACCGCGTTTATCCGTAGTTGAGACGCGCTTTATCATACACTTACGCATAAGCGGACAATTGACTATCGGAGCTTTTATTCTCCGCAGGATCGTTCGCGCCGTTTTGCTCTAACAGATCAAGAATATTCTGGTATATTGGCAAAAAGCGTTGCTCCCGCGACGGATCAAAGGCTGACGCTTTCAACATAGCCTCAATCGTTCGGCTGACGCAGGCTTTGAATTCGTCGGGGTCGTTGTATTTTTGTAGATATTTGTCCGAATTTGAAAAAACTTCATTATACGCTTTCACAAAATACGCGTGCGCGTATGCTTCCGACTTGCCCGCGCAAGCGGCGCGCGTCGTCTCCTGCGCTATATCTGTTATCGCGTCGGCATAGATCGACATAATCGCGCCTCCTTGCTCTTTGACGCTTCCCCTCGGAAAGACGATCGATAGAGTTCGTTATTGTCCCTTGAAGTCCTTTAGTTAGCGACAGAAAAGGTCGTCGGCATTAGTTTAGATTGATTAACGGCGCTAAGAAAAGCATACGGATAGAGATTGAAACAGACCCGACCATCATACTTATCTAATTCGGTTTTAGAATACAAGCAATAATTGCTCCTAGACGATCAATAATTTAATGAATAGTTTGATTAAGATTAAAGACCATTTTGGCGGCGCGGGTTTGCAAACAAAAACTCTGTTATATTTCCGACAGAGCTTAAATGCGCCGCCGAGAAAAGCCGTTTTGCCCTTTAGCGCCGCCGCCTTAGAAACGGCGAGGGCGTAAATTAAATCTAGCTAAAATGCGTCCATATCAACGTTAAGGATCACAATGAAATCGCTGCTTACGGTTTTATTCTCGCTGGCGACGCTAAACGCGGTTGGCGGCGCGGTCAAAGCAAGCGCGGCGGACTCCTTCAAAGAAGTCGAATTAAAGGTCAGAAAGATCACGCTGTTTTCAAGCGGCGTCGGGTTTTACGAACTTGGCGGCGAGATTAACGGCGCGAGCAAGATCGTTCTGCCGTTTGATCTAGCGCAGATGAACGACGCGCTAAAGTCGCTGACGGTTTATGATTCGGCGAGCGTCTCGCCGTTTGTCAATTATCCAAGCGAGGAGACGATCAAGCGCACGCTTGAAAGCCTGCGGATTAACCTCGCTAACGAGCCTAGCGTGGAAGGCATTCTTTCTAGTCTCAAGGGCGAGATTGTCGAGATTGTCGCCTCAAAGAAAATCAGGGGCAAGATTGTCGGCGTTCAGACGAGACAAAACGCTAAAGACGGCGCGAGTTTCACGGAAAGCGTCGTTACGCTTTTTAGCGACGGCGAGCTTAAACAGATCGCCGTAAAAGAGATCGAAAGCTATCGTTTTGTCAATCACAAAATCAACGAAGAGTTTGAAAAGGCGTTGCTGTTTTTGGCAAACGCCAACGACGGTAGCAGGCGAACGCTCAATCTTTATCTTGACGGCGCAAAAAAACGCGAGGCGCTAGTTAGTTTCGTGATCGCCGCGCCCGTTTGGAAGGCGAACTACCGCCTCGATCTAAGCGGCAAAAAGCCGTTTTTGCAAGGCTGGGCGATTATCGACAACGCGAGCGACGTCGATTGGGAGAACGTTACGCTCTCGCTCGCGGTCGGTCGTCCGGTCAGCTTTACGCAACCTTACTACGCGCCGTTTTATACGAGCCGCCCCCAACTGCCGCTATCGATCGCGGGCTTTGCGAGCGCGAATACCTACGAAGGCGGCGTCGCGCCGGTCGCGGACATAGAAGATGAATACGATTCCTTACGAGAGCGGCGGATAGCCTACCCCTCCGCCGCCCCCGTTTCGAGGTCTCTCGCATACGAGGAGCGCAACCAAGAGCCGATGAAAAATTACGCGACCGCGACCGCGCAAGCCGTAGGAGAACAGGTCGTCTATACGCTAAAAAATAAAATTTCGCTCGCAAGACGGCAAAGCGCCATGGCGCCGCTTACGCAGGGCGAAATCGAAGCCAAAAAGATTCTGATCTATAACGCCGCCAAAGGGCGCCATCCCGCGCTTGGAATCGAACTGATCAACACGCTGGATTCAAAGCTGCCGGCGGGCGCGATCACCATTTACGACGAGGGCGTTTATGCGGGCGACGCGCTGCTAGAGTTCCTTCCGCTGAACGAGAAGCGGCTGATCAACTACGGCGACGATCTAAGCGTGCGCGGGATTATCAACCAAAGGACCGCGGATACGATCGATAGCGTAAAAATATCCAAAGGCGTAATCACGATCGCCACAAAACGCCTATATACCGGCGAATACGTCTTCAAAAACAGCGCGGGGACTGAGAAAACGCTGGTTGTTGAACATCCGATCACGCGCGAAGCCAAGCTGATCTCGCCTAGCAAATACGGCGAAAAAACCGAATCGCTATATCGCTTTAACGTTAATCTGCCCGCCGACAAAGAGACGATTTTCGCGGTTAAAGAGGAGCGCGTCTTTAGCTCCGCCGCCGTTATTACGGGGCAGCCGTTTAGCTCGCTGATCGCTTACAGCTCTAACGCCTCGTATCCCGCTAAAGTCCGCGACGCGCTGAAAAAAGCCGAACCGCTCTTTGCCGAGTTGGAGCGGCAAACAACGCGCTTGCGCGAGGCGAATACGAACCTTGAGCGCAAGATTAAGGATCAAGATCGCATACGATCAAATCTGGAAGCCGTGGGAGCGGAGAGCGCGCAGGGTAAAAGCTATACGACGCGGCTTGTCGATCTAGACAAGGAGATTGCCGAAATCAACGAGGAGATCGACGCGGCGACAAAGGATCGCGACAGAGCGCAAAAAGCCTACGACGACTATATAGCAAATCTTGACGTATAATCGGCGTTAAAAACGTTCCGTTGGCGGATTGGGTTTATAACCCCCGCCGCGCGATCCGCGCTTTTCCGCGATAAAACCGATAACCTCGGCGCGTAACGCGAAAAAGGCGTTAATTGCGCGTCGAGCGTTCTCCTTCTAAAACGCGCGACGCTTGCTTTCGCGCGCTCTTAAATCGCCCGTTTAGGGTCGTTTAATAATTATTCAAAGCGCGATCATTATAAGCGTCGTTTGGGCTGATTTTAAGCGCTTGAATATAATCGGCGATCGTTTTAGAATAATCGCTTAGATTTTTACAAGTAGTTTAGCGATTAGCGCGTTTTGAATCGATCCCAATCGCGTAGGTTTAATCGGCGATCGCTTTAGCGCGGTCGCTCAAATTATCGTAAGAAAGTCCGCGATTATTATAAAACTCGGCGTTGTTTGAGTTTTCTTAAATAGCGATCGAATAGCGTTAAATCGCCTCTTGGTAATTTTCTTTTTTACGCTCGGTTATGCCGCAAACGCAAAATCGATCGCGCAAAATAAGAATAGCGTAGCTTTTGCTATCGATCTCGTCGTTTCGTATAGATCAAAATCTGGCGTAGTATCGCAATAAAACCAAAACGCTCCCGCTTTGGCGCTTGCGCTATTCTCGCTAATCCTTTCGCAAAAACGACAAGAGGCGAAAATTCACCGCCGATCCGTTTGATCGCGATTGACTTGCGCTACTTCGCGCTGTGCGCGCTAAAATCGCGGATAATTTAATAAGCTGGCGGGCGTTGTTTTGCGATGGCGATCAAACTTTAGTCTGCGCGGCTAAACTGGAGAGTAAGCCGATCGGATTATCCGATCGACGCGTTATCGCCGCGCATACCAAAGCCGCCAAAATACGTTTCCGAAACATCGCGATCGGTTTTTGAAAACGCCAAAACCGCCGCGCCTATAAAGCGCGGCGGTTGTTTAACGCCCTAAAATATAACGGGCGGCGGCGTTCAAACCTCTATGGCGTTAGCTAAA
>JAIRNH010000031.1 GCA_031258155.1 Helicobacteraceae bacterium
GCTAACGCCAACCTAGCGATCGCTTCCAATACCGGCGGCGCTTCGCTAATCGCCTATAACAACGCGAACTACGATAGAGCAAATAGCGAAGGATCGATCGAGTATAGGCGATTTACGCATATCGCGCTAAAAGGTAAGGGAGGCGGATTTTTCGCGCGTTTGGTATAGCGCCGATGATTAGCAACCTCCGAGCGCAACTATAGATTGTACCCTTTCGACGCGCTATTACAAAGGACGCAAGTTTTTAAACGAACCAATAAAAAGAGCGATAATGGACAGCCAAGAGCTATACGACGCGCTAAGAGAGAGACCATCGCGGCGACGAGAAAGCGTTATCGCTACTATTACGGCAAGCGGCTAAGCGAAAGTATTAAGCGTATTGCAACGTTGCGGATGGCCGATCAGATGGAAAAACGAGTATCGCGAAAGCGCGGTCAAGGGTAAGTTTAGCTGGATTTTTGACTTGGCGGTTTCATAAAGCAAGCAAAAACCGCTCCATCAGGTTAAAGCAACTAGCGATAAAATCTCGTTTACGGAGGCGCGAAATGCGAATCGATTCGTTCTTAAACGCCGTTAATCTGACAAAGCGCCGCGTGATCGCGCAGGATATGATAGCGCATAACGCCGTTTTGATTAACGGCGCGGCGGTTAAACCAAGCCGCGAGGTTAGGATTGGCGACATAATAGAGTTGAAGTTTTTAACTCATAGCAAACGCTACGAAACGCTTGCTCTGCCGACGACGCGCAACGTCCCAAAAACGGCGCAAAAAGACTACATTAAGGAAATCGTTTGACCTATCAGGAGACCAAGAAACAGTTTGATCGGCTCTTTAGAAACGAGCTGGCGTTTGAGGAGGCGCAGATAATGTTGCGCGAATTGTTCGAGCGCGGCGAAAGCGCCGACGAGATCGCGGCGGCAGCCGAAGTGATGAAATCGCACGCTATCAGGCTGGATTTAGACCCTTCGCTGGAAGGAAAGTTAATAGACGTGGTGGGAACGGGAGGCGACAAGAGCTACTCGTTTAACATCTCCACCACTTCGAGCCTCGTCGTATGCGCGGCGGGCGGCTACGTGGCAAAGCACGGCAACCGCTCGATCACAAGCAAATCGGGCAGCGCCGACGCGCTGGAGGCTTTGGGGGTTTCGCTTAACCTCAAACCCGCGCAGCAGGTCAAAATGCTGGAGGAGACGGGATTCGCTTTTATGTTCGCGCAAAATCACCACCCGGCGCTGAAGCATATTATGCCGATTAGAAAAAGCCTCGATCACCGCACGATCTTTAACATCTTAGGACCGCTTACCAACCCCGCGGGCGTGAATAAGCAGTGTATCGGCGTATATGATCGCGCGCTTGCGCCAATCTTAGCGGAAACGCTGAAAAAGATGGGATCAAAATCGGCGGCGGTTATATGCGGCGACGGCGGCGTGGACGAGCTGACGCTTTCGGGGCGATCTCGCGTAGCGCGGCTGATAGGAGAGACGATCCATCTCTACGAGCTTGATCCAAGCCATTTCGGGCTGATTAACGCGCCTTTAGAGGCTTTGCGCGGCGGCGACGCGCAATTTAACGCGCAGATTACGCGCAAAGTCTTTAGCGGCGCGGCGAGCGAGGCGCAGCGCGACGTTATCTATTTCAACACGGCGATCGCTTTGGAGGTGATCTCAATGGCGCGGGATATAAAAGAGGGGATCGAGATAGCCAAAGAGACGATCGAATCGGGCAAAGCGATAAAAAAACTCGACGAAATTATAGAGGTAAGCTCCAAACTATGAGTCAAATAGCCGTAAGCGTTCCAGAAGCGTTCGATCCGATCTGCCGCGATCTGCTTTCGCGCCGCAAAGAGGGGGCGGTCGTTCTTTTGAGCGGGGTTCTGGGCGCGGGCAAAACGACGTTTGTTCGGCGATTCGCTCTGGCGCTTGAAACGACGGACGTCGCCTCTCCGAGTTTTGGCGTTATGCACGAATACGCGCCAAATCTGCGCCATTTCGATCTCTATCGCGTAGGAAGCGAGGCGTTTTTCGCGAGAGGGTTGCAAGAGACGCTAGATAGCGGCTGGAACTTTATCGAGTGGGCGGATAAAAAGATCGAGGATTACCTGAAAAATAACGCGATCGCCTACGTGAAAATCAATATCGAGCTTAAAGACAATCTGCGGCTGGTGAGCGTCGGCGATGAGTGAATTAACGCACGCGCTTAAAGGAGTTAATCTAACTAAACGCTACAAGAGCGCCGAAGTGTTGCGCGGCGTAACGATCGAGGTGAAAAGCTCGCAAGTCGTTAGCCTGCTAGGACCCAACGGCGCGGGCAAAACGACCACTTTTTATATGATCTGCGGGCTTGTTCCCGCCACAAGCGGCGAGGTGTGGCTAGACGACAAAGAAATATCTAAACTCTCTTTGCACGAGCGATCGCGCATAGGAATCGGATACCTGCCCCAAGAGAGCAGCATACTCAAAGAGCTTAGCGCCGAGGACAACCTTTATTTAGCCGCCGAGTTTGCCTTCGGAGCGGACAAAGCGGAGCAAAAAAAGCGCGTCGAGGCGCTTTTGGAGCAGTTTAATATCGAGCATATTCGCGCTAGAAAAGGCGTGAATCTCTCCGGCGGCGAAAGGCGGCGCGTCGAGATCGCCCGCGCGCTTGTCGCTAAGCCAAAGTTTATTTTGCTAGACGAACCTTTCGCGGGGGTCGATCCGATCGCCGTGGCGGATATTCAAAAAATGATCAGGTTTTTAAGCTCGCAAAACATCGGCGTTTTGATCACCGATCACAACGTGCGCGAAACGCTAGGCGTATGCGATATAGCCTATGTGCTTCACGACGGCGCGATTATAGCCGGCGGCGAAGCGAGCGCGGTGGGACGCGATCCGTTGGTAATTCGCCACTACTTAGGAGAAAACTATAAGCTATGAGTCTGCGCAGACAGGTCGGCGGCGTCGTTCAAGCCAAATATCGTATGAGCGCGACGATGAGGAACTGGCTGCCGCTTCTGCAATGCTCCGTAACGGACTTGGAATCTCGCCTTAGAACCGAAGCCGAAGCCAACCCGTTTTTACAAATAACGCCCAATCAAGAGATTTCCTACGACGAACACGATCCCGAAAGCGGCGATAGAATCGAGGACGAAGATTTTTTAGATATGGACGATAACTATTACAAAAAAGAGGAGCGCAAACATTCGCTCTCCGACGTGATCGAGGCGACTACGCTGTATCAGAAATCGCTCTACGACGCGCTTTTTGAGCAGGTCACCGATCATCTTTTTCCAACGCCTCAAAGTAAAGCGGTCGCCTTTGCTTTGATCAACGCGATAGGCGACGAAGGTTTTTTTGAGGGCGATATAGAGCAGATAGCGGCGCAAAACGGCGTTCGAGCCGAGTTTGCGGAGAAGGTTCGCCGACGCTTCGAGCATTTTATGCCTTCCGGCGTGGGCGCTAAAGATATTGGCGAGTGTTTTGTCTGGCAGTTACGCGAATACGATCTAGACGAGAAGCTCTACCAACTGACCAAAACGCTGATATATAACCGCGATAACCTATCCGCTTTTTGCAAAGAGGAGGGCTTTGGCGAGGCTATAGCGATTTTTAGGCGTTTAAGAAATCCGCCCGCCATAGAGTTTCTAGAGGACTCCGCGCAGATTATCCCCGATATTTTTGTGTTCAAAAACGGCGACGAGCTAGAGGTGGAACTAAACGATCCCTATTACCCTAAGCTAACGATCGAGACGACGGCGAACGCGAAAAAAGATGATTTTGTTCGCGCCAAGCTCAAAGAGGCGCGCGATCTAATCGACGCCGTGAGCATGCGGCGCAAAACGCTTAAAAAAATCGGTTTGATGATCGTCGATCGCCAATACGATTTTTTCAAAAGCGGCGCCGATATAGCGCCGATGAAGCTCGCCGATATTTCCGAAGACCTAAGACGCAATTGCAGCACCATAAGCCGCGCTATAAGCGGCAAGTATCTCGCTTGCGATCGCGGCGTTTTCGCGCTAAAGAGCTTCTTTAGCATAGCGATCGACGACGCTAACGAAACGTCAACTCGCGCGATCAAAGACTATCTAATTAAGTTAATCAAAGAGGAGCCGCGACAAAAACCGCTAAGCGATCAGAAGCTGTTGCGGCTGATAGAGGCAAAGTTTTCCGTAAAGATGGTTAGGCGCACCATCACGAAATACCGCGAGCAGCTTGACGTCGGCGCTAGCGGCGAACGCAAGCGTCTATATCTAATAAGCGAACGGCGTTAAGCCGTTTTCAAGTAGCATAACGTCGCTAGTCGCCTTGTAGGGATACGCAAACCGAACGGAGATTAAGCGTTATTTTGGAGGTTTTCAATGAAAAAAGTTCTTTTTGCGTTTATCGCTTTGGCGTGTTCGGCGTTTGCCGTCGTCGAAGGGAACGACGCGGGCGAAACTTTCGCGTCTTACTCGATTTTAGCCGCCGTCGTCGGTCTTGGCTTGGCGGCTCTTGGCGGCGCGATCGGTATGGGCAACGCCGCGGCGGCTACGATCGCCGGCACGGCGCGCAATCCGGGCATGGGCGGCAAGCTGATGACCACGATGTTTATCGCGCTCGCGATGATCGAAGCGCAGGTTATATATACGCTTGTTCTTGCGTTGATCGCGCTTTACGGCAATCCGTTTATCGACTTTTTCCCCGCGCTTACGCCGCCTCCGGCTCCAGCCCAATAGCGTCTCGTTTCTCTACGAGAAAACCGTTCGCCGTTTGGCGGGCGGTTTTTGCCTTAATTTTCGGCGAAGCCTTATAAAATCAAGATTAAGCGCGTATCGAATATAATCGCGCCCTTTATAGCGGTCGTGGTGAAACTGGTAGACACACCATCTTGAGGGGGTGGCGGGGCGACCCATGCGAGTTCGAGTCTCGCCGACCGCACCATATCTAGCCAAATTCGTTTTGCCTTATTAGTTTCTAACCGCTTCGATCGATTACGCGCTTTAAGCGGCGAGCCGTTTTCGCTATTTTTCGAGTTGGTTTGCGCCGCTTATTTCGGTAACCAATGTTCAACCGTTTTTGCAAAAAGATCGGCGATACCGACTTGTCGTTAAATCCCCTTCGCGTCTTAGCGATCAGCGCGGCAAAACGCGCGATTAAGAAAGTTGTCGTCGGTTATTATTCGCGATATGAAAAAATCGGTCAAAAAAGGTCTTAAAATCGCGGCGATTATCGTCTTGCTCTTGCTTGCCGCGCTATGCGCGATCGGCGTTAGAGCCTATATCGAAGTTGGACATATTCCAAACGAGGAGGATTTAGCGCGTTACGAGGCGCTGCCATACTTCAAAAACGGGCGGTTCGTCTCTCCCGAAGATACCCCGTCGTATCCCGATCGCGTTCGCGGCGGCTCTAGCGGCTGGGCGAGATTTTTGCTGTCAAACCCCAACGCGCCCAAAGGCGAAATTCCAAAAATCAAGCCCGTTTTCGGCGCGCCAAGCCAAACGCTCGCCGTCTATTGGCTAGGGCATTCGTCGCTGATTATCGAGATCGAGGGCAAACGGATTTTGGTCGATCCCGTTTTTGGAAACGCCGCGCCGATCCCTCTCGCCGTTCGCCGTTTTACGCCGCCGCCTTTGAGCGCGGAGGAGATTCCGCCGATCGATATAGCGCTAATTACGCACGATCACTACGATCATCTCGAATATGCCGCTATCCGCTCTTTGAACGCAAAAATAGATCGCTTTATAGTCCCGCTGGGAACAAGGGCGCATCTGACGAGTTGGGGGGTAGAAAAAGACAAGATCGTTGAAATCGGCTGGGACGAAAGCGCGAAGATTGACTCTTTGATTATTAGCGCGGATAAGACGATCCACTATTCTGGGCGAACGTTTGGATCGCGCGGACAGACGCTCTGGGTTAGTTACGCGCTTCTTGGCGAAAAGAGCAAGGTTTTTATCAGCGGCGATTCGGGTTACGGCGCGCATTTTGCCGAAATAGGCGCGAAATACGGCGGTTTTGATCTGGCGTTTATAGAGATCGACGGCTGGAATCCCGGGTGGCCTAAAACGCATCTGTTTCCCGACGAGGTAATGCAGGTTTATAAGGATATTAACGCGAGCGCTTTTATTCCCGTTCATTGGGGCGTTTTCGATCTGGCGTTGCACCCGTGGAAGGAGTCGATCGAGATGATCGCCGATCTAGCGGATAAAGAGCGCGCGACGTTGCTTACGCCGCGAATGGGCGAAAGGGTCGTCTTGGGCGAGACAAATACGTCGCGCTGGCGGGGGCGATCGAGTAGTCCGCCGCTTATAAAACTTGACGTTTCAGAAAGGCTAAACTAGCGGCGAGCGGAGGGTGAAAATTCGATAAAATAGGCGGATTTCATGCCGCTTGAGCGGTAATCGCGGAGTTTGCGATGACGTTTGGAAAGTTAAACAGCCTTCAAATCGCTTTGCTATCGGGGGCGGGAGTATTGTTGATTATTGGTATTGCCGTCAGCGAGCCGTGGTACGCGCCGCTCGTAACGCTTATAGCTTGCGGAGCGGCGGCGGTCGCTTTCTTGCAAAACCGTCTTGTTAAGCAGCCGCCAAAATATAACGCGGCGGCGAAAAGCGCGGAGAGCGAGTCGAGTTTTGTCCCTACGCGATCAAGCGTTACTTTTAATATGGTAGCCGGGTTAAAATCCGTGCGCGAGGAGTTAGACGAAATTGTGGATTATTTCAAAAACCCCTCTAAATATAAGCGTTTCGGCGTCGTTTTGCCGCGCGGCGTTTTGCTAGCGGGACCGCCGGGCGTAGGCAAAACGCTTATGGCGAGAGCGATTGCGGGCGAAGCGGGCGTTTCGTTTTTCTACGCTTCGGGTTCAAGTTTCGCGCACCTATACGTGGGAGTAGGACCAAAAAAAGTCGCCGAGCTGTTCGCGGCGGCTAGGAAGAGCGCGCCGTCGATCATTTTTATCGACGAGATCGACGCGGTCGGCAAAACGCGCGGCGGCGCGAGAAGCGACGAGCGGGAAAACACGCTGAATCAACTGCTAACCGAGATGGACGGCTTTGAAAGTCATAGCGGCGTAGTCGTTTTGGCGGCGACGAATCGCATCGAGTTGTTAGACGGCGCGCTATTGCGTCCGGGGAGATTTGATCGGCGTATCGAGATCGGACTGCCAAACGCCGCCGATCGCAAAGAGATACTAAAAATCGCGTTCAAAGATAAACCGCACGCGCTCAATCTCGCCAAATTAGCGGAGAAAACCGTAGGTTTCAGCGGCGCGGCGCTCGCCGCGCTCTCGAACGAGGCGGCGCTATACGCGCTAAAACGAAACGCGGAAAAGATCGAGCATAGCGATATAGAGGCGGTAAAAGAGAAGGTTATCAGCCTCAAAAAAAGCGGCGAGTGGCTCGAGGAGAATATGCGCGAGAAACGCGCGCGTTACCAAGCGGCTAAGGCGTTCGCGGCAAAGCGTTTTGGGTTGAGGTTTGAGGCGGCGAAATTGGCGGGCGATTTTCTTCAAGACCACGAATCCGTTTCGCTTGAAACGGAGTTATCCGCGCTTTTATACGCGCGGCTAGGCGGTGTCTCGTGGTGGCGATACGCCGACGAAAAAGGCGCGAGCTTCTGCGAAAGCGACGTCGCCGCCGCGCGAAAAATCGCCGAGCGGTATATCGCGATATACGATCCGAGCAATCGTTTCGGCGGCGCGCAACAGTTGATCGAGCGGGCGATGGAGACGGCGAGCGACAATATAGACGGCGAGGCGATCGAGCGTATAGCCAAGCTGCTGTTGGAAAAAGAGAGCGTCTCGTTTGAGGTTCTTTAGCGGGTTTGGCTTCGTCGGCGAAGCGGCGCTGTTCGCAAGCCGTTTGCCGATTTGCGATTCGCCGCGTTCTGTCGCGGGATTTAGCTTAGGCGCGATCAGAGCTTGCCAATACGCGCTTGAAACCTCGTCGCGAATCGATAGATTGGCGCTGTTCTCTCCGGCGTATTTTCAGGATAAAGACGATCGATTCGTCCGTTTGCAGCTTATAAGCTACGCTCGCGACAGCGCGGCGTATATGCGGAATTTTTACGCAAATTGCGGCATGTTCGATGGGCGATACGCTAATCGCGATCCGCAAGAAGGCGATCTAAGTTTGTCGCTTAATTATAAATGGCGCCTGGACATGTTTGAACGTCTGAAAAATTTATCGATCAGCGTATATTTAGGCGGCAAGGATAATATTATTAACGCCGACAAAGCCCTCGATTTTTTCTCAAAAACAAACGCGCGGATAGTCTATATAAAAAACGCTAATCACCTTTTGCAGATCGAGGAGTAACCGCCGCTCCCCGCGCGATTTTCGGCGCTAAAACGGCGAAATAGCGTTTAGCAATCTTGTCCCCCAGCCCTGCTTAGCGTTTCGCTGAATATCTCCTTCCGTGCGATAAGAAATTTTCGCGTCGGCGATATAGGAGGAGTTGATCGTATTGTTTTGCATGATGTCGTCCGGACGCACAACGCCGCTAATTTGAATAATTTGTTTTTCGTCCTCTAGCATAATCTCGCGCCGCCCCTCGATAAAATAGTTGCCGTTTTGCATAATTTTTACTATGCGCGCGCTTACCGTCGTAGTGAAATTTTCCGTTCGCGTAGCCGTTCCGCCGCCGTTGAATTCGCCGGAGCTTTCGCTGTTAAAGCCAAAACCGATTACGCCGTTGACGCGGTTGGCAACCTTTTTGCCGTTGTTCGACGTTCCGGCGTAAGTAACCGCTCCGGGGGAAAATTCGCTCGTTTGCGAACGATTTAATTGACGGTTGGCGCTAGAGCTACTTTGCGATCTTTCGTTGATTAGCACCGTTACTATATCGTTGACCCGCATTGCCTTGCGATCGGAAAACAGCGGGTTGTCGCCGCGCCCAAAGAGACTGCCAAGGTTGTTAAGCTCTTCGTCTTCGCGAGAGGGCGTTTGTTGGACGTATTCGGGAGCTTTGAAATCTATTTGCGGATCGAGAGCGTCCGCGCATCCCGCAAACGCGAACGCAATTAAACAAAATATCGTTTCGCGCGCCATCGTTTTACTCCCCATTAGTTACAATTACTATGCGTTAGCAAGTTTGATTCCAAAATTCGGGCGGTTTAGTTATGGGAATAGTAGAGAGGATAAGAGAGGACGTAAAAGCCGCTATGCGCGAGCGCAACGAGTTTTTACGAGATACGCTCAGGCAGGTTAACGGCGCGTTAAAACAGGCGGAGATCGACGAGCGAAAGAGCTTGAGCGACGCGGACGCCGAAAAAATTCTACAAAAACAGGTTAAACGACGGATCGAGGCGATAGAGCAATATACGATCGGCAAACGCGACGATCTAGCGGAAAAAGAGCGAAAAGAGATCGCGATAATCGAACAATATTTACCAAAACAGCTTAGCGACGAGGAGCTCGAATCCGAACTCAAAGCGGTTATCGCCTCTTTGGAGCAAAAGACGATCGGCGCCGTTATGAGCGCGGCAAAAACGGCGATCGGCTCTAAAGCCGACGGCAAGCGGATCAGCCAAGCCGCGAAGCGGCTGCTTGATAAAGATGCAAGCGACCTCCGATCTTAACGAGCAGCGCGCTACGGTAGAGGCGTTTTTTTTAAGTCAAAGCACTTTTGAAAACGAGCTGTTTGCGATTTGCGACGCTTCGGAGCTGCGCGCGGTTATGGGCAAGGTCGCGAAAAAGGTTATAGAGCGCCCCATAGCGCTGGCGACGGTTAATTTCAGGAAGTTAAAAAGCTACTCGCAGTTTCGCATAGAGGGGTATGTGCTGGCGCTAAAAGAGTATATGAATCAAGAGATTGACTATTTAATACGCAAAGAGGCGGGATTTGACGCGGAAATCGCGAAAGAGGTTAGTTCCGATCAAAAGAAGCAGGCGTTTATACTAAACCAAGCGAAGAAGTATTTTATCGCTTATCAACCGCTATTCAAGGAGGCGATAGCCGATACTTTTTTCGCTCGCGTTTTGGCGGCTTTGGATATGAACGCGATCGACAAGGTTATCCAAGAGACGATCGACGGGGCGGGGCATTACACGCCCGTTTTAATAGGCGCGGACGGCGCGCCGCTCGCGAGCAAAAGCCATCAGATATGGATGCGGCTGAAACAGGCGCGGTTGACCAAAAATCGAGAGATCAAACCCGTTAGAGAAAATATTAATCGGCTGTTTAAAAAAATCGAAGGCGCTGAAAAAAATATCGACGCGATCGAAGAGGCTCAAGCGCTAACGTTAGAGCGCGTGCAAACTATGACGCTTGACGAATTAAAAGAGATTGTGGTAAACGAAGACGGCTCGCGAACGGAGCAGAAGCGCGTTTTTCAATACGTGCCAGCCGGCGAGACGGCTTCTTGGCTCGCCGAACAGATGGATCGCGGCAGACGCGCCGGACGCAACGATATTCAAAAGAGCGAATATAAACGAGCCGCCGTATTTTTTGAAAACTGCAATATCAACAACACGACAAAAGAACTTGCAAACAAGAAGGCTATGATGTTAGAGGATTTGCCAAAACTCAAGGACGCGCTCGCGGCTTCGATTAAAAAAGAGGAGGCGCTTGAAAAACGAGGGCTTTACGAGTTTGACGACGCGCTTAGAAAGATGCGCGAAGCGTTTATCAAAAATATAGGAAAAACCCGCATGTGATCGCTCCTTTTTTAGCCTATCCGTTTAAAAAGGCGAAGGAGAACTACCGATAGAGCGAGTAATTGACCGTAATTTTATTGATCGATTTAGCGGCGAAAAACGCTTTTATCTTGCGAACCAAAGCGAAAAAACCGCGCGCCAAAACGACGGCGATCACGGCGGCGGTTATCGAAGCGGCGATTAGAATCTCCATATTGCGCCCTTGCTATGCGATTATGTAAAACGCTATCGGCGCCGCGGTTAATATCTTAACGCCTAACAATAAATTATTCGCCGATAAACGACGCGCGGAACTTTCCGCAAGGAAGCGATAAGCGGCTATCTAACGCCCGTGCGAACCATCGGGTGCTGATAATCCGCCTTTTCATAAACGAAGGCAAAGTAGTATCCGATTACGGCGATCGCGGCAAACGCCGCGATCCAAGCTATAATTCGTTCTTTGCTCATCAAGCCGCCGTTACAAACTCGGAGAGCCTTTGAGAGACGCCGAACGACGGATATTTTTTGCCGTCTAAAACGATCTGCGCCGCTACGCCTTTGTCTTTGTTGAAAACGATCGGCGCTAGAAAATTAATCTCGGAATCTTCCGTAGCGTCGCCAAGCGCCAGCACGTTATACACCAGCACTTGGCTGTTTTCGGTGATCCCAAGCGTTTCTTGCGTCTCGCTAGAGAGATCGAAACTATATTCGCGCAGATGATAGGGATTGATTAGCGTCCAAACAAAACCGCGACCGCCCGTGTCCGAAATTGTCGCGAAAAGCTCGTCGCTCTCTTTTAAATCAACCTCCTTAACTTGCTCAAAGCCGAGAACCGGCGATTTTAAAGTGAATACCATTTTACGCTCCTTGTTTTATTGTTTTGTTACTGTAAGAGTCTAAGCGCCGCTTGTTGTATCGCGTTGGCTTGGCTAAGCGCGTAACTGCCCGACTGAACCAGAATGCTCTGTTTGCTGAAATTGGAGCTTTCCGCGCCGAAATCCACGTCGCGGATACCCGATTCCGCCGCCTTTACGTTCACCTGCGTAACGCTGATATTGTTTAGCGTTACCTCAAGCTGCAACTGCGCCGCGCCAATATCCGACCGAATGCGATCCAACAGCGCGATCGCGCTTTCGGCTATATCCATCACAATCATAGCGCCTTCTCGCGTCGTTACGCCAGAGCCAAAGTTAAAATCAGCTTCGTTGTATTGCGTCAAATTCCCGAAGCCGCCGCCAGCGTTAATATCGTCTTTGTCGAATATGCCGCGCACCATACGCAGGTTGTAGTTGGCTTGGTAGGCGTTTAGATTGCCGTTTATAGCGCTAAGCGTATCCGTTACGACAATATCGTTCGCCCGTTTATCGGTTAGTAGCAGACGACCGAAGTTTTTATGATCGTCGTCCAGCCCCGTAATGGCGCTATGCGTCCCGCCAAGCTCGATCCCCCGTCCGTCGGCGGAGGTGAGATTAAGCCTTCCCATCCAGTCTCTGCTAGCCGTTACGCCCGTCTCGGTGGTATATTTATTGATCGCGTTTACCAGATTGCCGTCGCGATCGGCTTGATCGACAATCACGTCGCCAATAACAATCCCGTTGATGGTAAGCCCCGAAATGTTGCCCGCTTGAATCTCGCCCGATCCCGTCGATTGGGTGATGAACGAGGCGCGAATGCCCGAAAGAACGTCGGTGTTCTTGTTGATCGTTTCCGCAAGCACTCCCACGCCCGTTTGCGCGCCCGAAGAGATAACGACGCTTTCAAGTTTGATCGTCTTTTCGCCGACCTTAAACTCTAACGCGACCACGCCTGAAGCGGAGATATTGCTGGTGGTCTCGCGCCGCACGGAGCCGATCTTATCGGAGCTTGTCGCGCCGATGGAAACGCCGATCACCTCGTTTGAATAGGCGCCGACCTCGAAGGCTTTGTTGGTGTAGCTGCCCGCGAGCATTTTTAGCCCGTTGTAGGAGGTCTGAAAAGCGATATTGTCAAGCTGTTCTATTAGCCTGATAACGTCGCGTTGGATCGCCGCGCGCGACTCGTAATTTTGCGTGTCTTGCGCCGCTTGCGCCGCTTTGGCTTTGATGGTATCAAGCACCTTAATCTGCTCGTCCATAGCCTTGTCCGCCACGCCGATCATACCGATCGCGTCGTTGGCGTTTCGCATCGACTGCGCGAGCGCGTTTGCCTGAGATCGCAAACTGTCCGCGATCGCCATACCGGACGAGTCGTCGGAGGCTTTGTTGATCCTTAAGCCTGAAGAAAGCTTTTCAAGCGACTTAGTTATCTCGCGGTTGGTTACGGCGAGGTTAACGTTGGAGTTCATCGCTTTAATGTTGGTGTTGATGATGAAGCTCACGCTATCGTCCTTTTTTTCGGTATAGTTCGCTAGATAAAAGCATGCGGCGTTCCAAAATGAGGGTAATCATGAAAAAGTCGTCGGCTATCGCGGCGCTTGTTATATTACTGTGCGGTTGCGCTTCGCTAAAGCCAAGTTTCGACGCGCAAACTACGCCGCTAATCGCCGAGTCGTTTGACGGCGCAAAAAACCAAAGCGCCGTATATCGCCCCGTATCATGGAAAGAGCTGGGCGGTTGGAAAAAAGACGATCACGCCGAGGCGCTAATCGCGTTTGTAAAAAGTTGCGAAATAAACGCCGCCGCGTCGATTTGGGCAAAAACGTGCGCGGAGGCTAAAGAGACCGGCGCGGACGATCGCGTAAGCGCCCGCCTATTTTTTGAAACGCACTTTCAGCCTTACGAAGTGATCGCCGACGGCAAGAGCAGGCAAGGGCTGGTTACGGGCTACTATCTGCCGCTGTTAAACGGCAGCAAAACCAAAACCGCGCGGTTTGCCTATCCAATATATAAAAAACCATCCGATCTCGTCGTGGTGGATCTGCAAGCGTTTGGCGTAAATCGCAAACCGACGCGCGCGCGGCTTACAAGCGACGGCATGGTAACGCCTTACTACGATCGCGCCGCTATCGACTCGAACGCTTCGCCGTTAGCCGGAAACGAGCTGTTTTGGGTTGACGATCCGATCGGGTTATTTTTTATGCATATACAGGGATCGGGGCTGATTCGTTTTTTAAGCGGCGAAACGCGCCTAGTTGGCTACGCGGATCAAAACGGACGCGCCTACTATCCGATCGGGTTGTATCTTATAGAAAACGGCGAGATCGCGCGCGACGCGCTGTCTATGCAGAGCATTCGCGCTTGGCTCGAGGCGAATCCTAAACGAATGCGCGAGGTTTTGAATAAAAATCCAAGCTACATATTTTTTGAAGAGGGCAACGTTAGCGTCGGCGCGTTTGGCGCGCAGGGAGCGCCGCTATCGCCGAAACGATCGATTGCGGTCGATCCGTCGTTTATTCCGTTGGGAGCGCCCGTATTTATCCGCGCGGTCGATCCCTCCGGCGATCTAAGCCGCCTATGCGTCGCGCAGGATACGGGCGGCGCGATCAAGGGCGCGACCCGCGCCGATTTTTTCTGGGGCGAAGGGTTTGAAGCCGAAGAGCGCGCCGGAAAAATGCGTATGCAAAGCGAAATGTGGATTCTGTTGCCAAAATAACGCGCCAACCCGTCTCCAACTAAACCTCAAACGCCTTAACATTCTCGCCCCTCTCGTCCTTTACGCTTCTCCCGTCGTTCCCGCGAAACGGGTATCTATACTTTTGATGATCGTTGTTATGGATTCCCGCCTACGCGGGAATGACTGGAAGGAGGCTGGAATGACAGGGGGCGCGAGAATGACGAGAAATGAGGCGGGAGCGAGAAGGGGCGCGCGCGCCAAAAGAGAGGCAAGGGGCGCGGCGCTTATAAAATGCTTTCCGTATAGATCGCGAAGCCTTGCGCTCTGCCCTCGCCGCTCTCATAGCCGCCGCCCATAGCAATCCGCTTTCCGTTTAACAAAAAACGAAAATAGAGATCGTCGTAGTAGCTCGTATCCGCGTAATAAAACGGCGAGAGCGCGACGTTGGCGTATCCGGCGGCAAGATCGCCCATAGCGGCTAAATGCGGCTTCAATTCGTTTGGGACGAGCGCCAAAGTCTCGTTTAACGTTTTAGGATAACACAGTTCGGCGAGCGGCTTCAGCCATTTTTCCTCTCTTTCAAGCAACTTATGCAGCTCGTGGCGAACCAAAACGTCGCGATCGATATTTAATAGCCGTCTGACGACGTTTAGCAGCGCGATCGATCCGATCTGAAGCGTCGCGCCCGAAACGCCGGCGGCGATAAGAATCTCGTTGCAGAGCGTTATAGCCGATCGCAGATCGTTTTCGCCAATCGCCTCCGCGCCGATTTGATGAATCTCCGTCGTCGGATAGCGAAAAACGGGCTGAATATAGAACCATTTGCGATGATCCGTAGCGCGCCCAAGCCGCTTTAGTATGAGCCGAACCGCCTCCAGCGAAGAGTCCGATCGCAAAAAAACGGGTTCGTTGTTCTCGTCGCCAAACCGAATCGTTTCGGCGGAGGGCGATTGATGATACGAAAAGAGCGGCGTGGCGATCTCCTCGTAGCCTCTTTTTGTCAAAAGCGCCGCCGCTTGGCTCTCGATCTCGCGTTTCTTTCGCGCCGTCGCGCCAAAAAACAGCTTGCTCCCCTTTGGAATCTCGTATTCGCCGATCATCTGTAGTAGTTTTCCGTAAAGGCTCGATTCGCCGCGCCGTCATATTTGCGCGCATTCGCCTTATCCATCGCGATCTCCAGCGCGTTCAAGCTCCACGCGATCTCGTTTGGCGAAACAAATCCCATATTATTAACGCGAATCAGCGCGTCTTTAAGATCGTCCTGCCCGCCGGCGACGTTGACAAACGCCTCTTTTTTCATCCATTTGCGCAAGATCGCCGCCTGCGGATGAAAAACGCTCAACATGCTAGGCGCGGAAACGCGCGGGTAAATTTGCGCCCCTATAGCCTTTAGCGCCGCTTCTCCCGCCTCGTGCCTTTTTAACGTATCGGCGTAAAACCTATCTTCGCCGATCTGATCGAGCTTTGCGAAAAACGCGTCAAGTCCTTGAATAATCGTGGTCGTCGCCGTCCAAGCGGTGGTATTTTTGCGTTGATTTTTAAGCTCCGTCGCAAGGTTAAAGTAAAATCCCGCGCCGCCGCGCTCGACATGTTCCGTCGCCTTTTTGGATAGCCCGATCGCGGCTAACCCCGGCGGCAGCATAAACGCCTTTTGACTTCCCGCGATCAGCGCGTCGATATTTGAAACGTCGAGCTTCTCAACGCCTACGGCGGTAATGCCGTCCGCTACGATAAATATATCCGGTCTAACCGACTTTACCTTCGACGCGATCGCCTCTACGGGGTGGCGCAACCCGCCCGCGCTTTCGCATACCTGAATAAATAGCGCGTCAATCTCAGGGTTGTTTCTCAGCGCGTTTTCAACGTCTGCGACTGAAGCGGGCGTATTCCATTCGTATTTAAGCTCCAACGGGTCTTTGCCAAACGCCTTGGCGATCTTAGTCCAACGCTCGCCAAATTTTCCGGCATTAATCGTAAGCGCGCGTTTGGCGCAAAAGTGCGTAAGCGCCGCCTCCATCGCGCCGCTACCGGTGCTTGCGAGCAAAACTACCTCGTTAGCGCCCATAAACGCTTTAAGACGGTTTCTGACCCGCGCGAAGATCGCCTCAAACTCCGGCGTTCTGTGGTGAACGCTCTCTCTTGCCATCGCTAGGCGAATAAACTCCGGCGACGGAGTAGGTCCGGGCGTCATCAACAACATCGAATATCCTTGATAAAAAATATCGCAATTATACTCCGCCGCCAACATATAACAACGAAAAGGGCGAAGCGATAGATTGCGGGCGTTTGCGAAACGGATTTATAAGGCTAGGTTTTTGCGAAGTGGCTCCGGATGCTGGATTCGAACCAGCGACCAAGCGATTAACAGTCGCCTACTCTACCGCTGAGCTAATCCGGAATGTTTCAAGCGCGAAATAATACACGCTGTAACATTAAATATCAATAACTCGGAGCCGAGCGCGGCGCGAAAGAGGTAAAAGCCGATCAAAAGCCGCAAAACTTAAATTAACCTTAGTATATGTTGATAACAATTATTGCTTATGGAAAATCTTGCTATAATGTTTAGAGATTATGGTTCGAGAGGTTTTAAAAAGCAATGAACGAACGCAGGAGCTTTAGCGACGGTATGACGAGAGACGAGATCGCTAAAGCGTTAGGGGTTACCAAAGAGCAGGTCAAACAAATCGAGGCGCAGGCTATCAAGAAACTCAAACGGATACTGTTAAACCACCCGTTGCGAGACGACATCGCGCAATTCATTTTTCGCCGCAAAATTTAAACGCGATCAAAAAACGCTTGGTATAAAGCGTTTTAAGGCTCGCGGCGAAAAATCCGCCGCCTACGCGCTCAAAAAAAACGCGAGGCTTTACGCGGCGCTTAATGCGCGGCGGTCTTTGAAAACAGGTTGATCGTCGCCGTCCCCGCCAAAATCAAAGCGATTCCGATAAGCGCGGGCGCGTCGGGAGCTTGTTTAAAAGCCAGAGCGCCGACAAGCGCGATCAAAGCCGTTCCGACTCCCGACCAGATAGCGTAGGCGATACCTATTGGAATAGTTCTGATCGACAAACTTAAACAATAAAAACTCGCTATATAGGCGACGACCATAACGACGATCGGGGTTATTTTCGTAAACTGCTTGGAGCTTGCCAAGGCGGTAGTCCCAATAAGCTCAAACGCGATTGCCAGCGCCAAAAACAGATAGCTTTTCATCTTTCCTCCGCGAGAATTAGCGCGTTACCCGCCGCCCGCTCTCCGATCCGTTTGTTTTCGCGATCAAATAAGCCTAGCGCGCCGGCGGCGTTCGCGCCTCGTATTTGTCGATCGCCCTTTGCGTCAGATCGTAGCCTAATTTTATCATCTCTTTGGCTTTATGAAAGTCATATGTTTTACAGCTGTCAATCGGTACGTCAACCAAAATATCCGGCAGGTAGCCGGCGATTTTGTAAAACGTCATAGAGTCTTGCATAACCTCGATCACGCGCTGAAATATATCGAGCTGCGTAACATTCTCCTGCGCCTGTAAATTCCACAAGCCGAGCTTGTTGAGCCACCTTTCAAGCCGCGCTAAAAGCGTATTTTTTCGTTCGCGCGCGTCGTTTGCCGTCGTTTTAAACGGCGTAGCGTAGCTGGCGCAAAGATTAACGGCGACGATCAGATCGGTGCGATCGCTCATTGTCGGCGCGATCGGCAAGGGATTTAGAACCGCGCCGTCAACCAATACGCGCGAGTTATAATAGACTGGAGTAAAGACGGTCGGAATCGCGACGCTGGCTCGAATGGCGGTTTTTAGATCGCCGCTTTGAAACCAAAACTCTTTTTTGCCGTCTAGATCGGTGGCGACGGCGGTAAAGCCGATCGGCAGATCCTCGATGCGTTTGTCGCCAAAAAACGGCGTTATCTTCTCAAAAACCTTTTCGCCTTTGATCGCGCCGCCGGTCGCCAATAGCGAAGGATCGACCAGCTTTAGCGCGCCTAACCAATCCAGAGAGATCGCCCAGCGCTTAAAGTCCTCTAAATTGCCCGCCGCGTAAATGCCGCCCACTAGCGCGCCTATAGAGCAGCCGCTAATGGATTTGATCTTGTAGCCGCGCTCGTTTAACGCCGTAATCGCGCCGATATGCGCGTATCCCCGCGCTCCGCCGCTGCCTAAAACTAGCGAAATCAATCGCCCCATAGAGTTCCTTCCAAATTATCATATAAAACGCCAAAATTATAACAACCCGAAGCAACTCCCTGTCGCGGGCTTTTTACGATCTTCAAAATCGTCTGCAAATACAGCGGACAGCAAAAAACTTAATAAAAACAGTATCTTTTTCATAAAAATCCTTTTTTAATTGGCGTTTATTTCCAATCATATTTTTTAGGCTTTATCTTAATACCCTTGTTCACTGAGTTATTGATACAAATCGCAGCCATCTTGTTCTTTTAAATCGCAGGTTTTTTTATAATACTCTTTTGCTTTTTTGAAATCCTGCTTTGTGCCTTTGCCTTCGGCATACAAATCGCCAAAATATATACAACTGAGGGCATGTCCCATGTCGCAGGCTTTTTTATAATACTCTTTTGCTTTTTTGAAATCCTGCTCTGCGTCGTAGCCGCCAACATACAAATCGCCAAGATATGTACAACTGTAGGCATGTCCCATGTCGCAGGCTTTTTTATAGAGTTCGGCTGCTTTGACATAATCCTGCTTTACGCCTTCGCCATGCTCGTATGAAATGCCAAGATCGGAACAACCCGAAGCGTCTCCCCCGTCGCGGGCTTTTTTATAGAGTTCGGTTGCTTTGACATAATCCTGTTTTACGCCTGCGCCAAAATAATATAAAACTCCAAGACTAAGACAACTTTTGGCGTCTCCGCTGTCGCAGGCTTGTTTAAAATCTTTAAAATCATCGGCAAACATAGCGGACAGTAAAAAGCTTAATAAGAGCAGTATTTTTTATGAAACTCCCTTTTAAATTGGCATGTTATACTGTATTTTATTTCTTTTTAAGATTTTCGTCTATGCGATAATGATATGAATAAAATTATAACGAGAGAGCTATGCGCTTGCCAATTTCAAGCGCCCATACCGCCGCGCAAACCGCCGATTTCGGCGCGCGACGGCTTATAAAAGCCAAAAACGATTAAAACCATAGATATTCGTCAAAACGGACGCGCAAGCGCGCGCGAACTATAATTTTCGCTATGAAAAGCAAACTTTTTTATTTTTTCGCCGTATCGCTTTGGCGATCCGGACTAGTGAAAGGCGTTTTGTTTATGCTCGCGCTATCGCTGGGGGCGGCGTTTATCCTATCCGACGCTAATATCGGCGTGGAGAACAAGTTGTTTTGGGATCTGCTTTTGATCTTTGAAGCGTTATGGCTACACGCTCTGACGCTGCTTTGGGCGTATGAGTTATGCAAAGACGAGGAGCTACTGTTCTTGGCGCGGCTTCCGCTCTCCGCTTCGTTAAAGCGATCGGCGTATGAAAGAAGCAAGTTTTTAGCGCTTTGCGCCGCGTTTTTGCCGATTGTCGTTTTAGTGGCGGCGCTCAACGCGATAGCGGCTTCGCCGCTCGTGGTGTGGCAAGGTCTGCTCTATTCGCTTTCGGCGTTGCTTAGCGGTTTTATGGTTTTGACGTTTAGTCGCTTTGTGGCTCCCGTTTCGGCAATTTTGTTTTCGACGGCGTTTCTGGCGCTGGGCAACGGGCTGGACGAGCTTTATCTATACGCTAAAATGCAAAACGATAGCGGCGCGGCGCTGAAAGCGTTAAGCGAAACGCTCTACGTGATCTTTCCGAACTTTTCGTTTTTCGATCATCAAGGCGAAGCGGTCTCGGACATATTGAACTCCGCCTTCGCGTTTTGGCTTTTGCCGCCGCTGTATTTTGTCTTTCTTAGCGGCGCATTGTTCGCTCTCGCCGTTTGGCGGTTTAATCGACAGGCGATCTGATGCGTTTTTTTATCCCGCTCGCCTTATGCGCGTTTCTGATCGCTTTTTATTCGCCGCGTCCCGTATTGGAAAAGTCGGAGGGGCGGCTGCTGATGATGCAACCGTATCTGCTTCGCGCCATGAGCGGCTACGCGCATACGGTTGTGGGCGATTTTGTTTGGTTAAAAAGCCGCTACGTTGACGAAATACGGCACGGCGACGCCGTAGATATTGGCGTAATGTCCTCCGTCTTTCGCGCGCACGTCATACTAGACCCTCATTATACGCAACCCGTTCGCTACGCCGCGACCTATCTTGCCTCGATCCCAAAAAAACCGCTGACGGGGGTGGAGCTTTTGGAGTTTAGCGAAAGTCTAAATCCCGATCGTTTCGATCTGCTGATGAACGAGGCGCTAATTCGCGTTAATTACGACGTTCCTTTTAGCTCCGAGCGGTTAGAAGAGCTTGCTAATCGCATAGAGGTTTTGCCAGAAAAGTCCAAACGCGTCGGAATGATAGCGATCGACGACGAGTTTGTGAGAGATTTGGTCGCTTACGTCCGTTCCAAAGAGAGCAGTCTGGAGATGATCGAAGCCGATCTGATCGATCTGCTTGAGCAGACCGAAACGCCCGAACGACGCGCGTTAATAGAGGCGGAGCTTGAAAAAATAAGAGCGCGAAAAGACGAGCGTTAGCCGAGTTTTGGTTGAACCTCTTAGCCGCGATCGTTCGCCTCTAAGCGATCGACCGACGCGATCGCTTTTTCGATCTCCCTTAACTCCGTTTGCAGTTTTTGCGCAAACGCCGCTTTTGTTAAATAGGCTTCCAGCAATCTCTTTACGCTTACGCTTTCGCCCAGTTCGCCAACGGCTTTTGATATTAGCTCCTCGCCTTGATCGTTTATGGTAATATCGTAGGTTTTGCTTTCGATTTTAATCGTTATAGTTCGCCGTTGCATAAATAAAGTTTAACGCCTCGCGCGAGTTTGCAAATTAGCGAGCCTCAAGCTCTTTGATCCGATCGAGGCAATAGGGTTCGATTGGATAGCGCCTGTTTATTTCTTTGCAGAACTCCAGCGTTTTTTCATATGATTTTAATTGGTAGTGGTTTTCGGCTTGATTCATATACGCGTCATAAATCAAATCGGATTTTGTCGCCGCGTATCTTGCTATCGCCGCGTCAAAATATGTAATCGATCGGTTATAGTCGCTTTGCGACTGATATACGCTTCCGATTCCATAATACGGTTCGGGATCGTCCGGCGCTAACCTTGAAACCTCTTCGTATGCTTGAATCGATTCGTTTAGGCGACCGCTTAGTTGATACAGCAACGCTAAATTAAGGCGCGGAACAACGTTTTCTGGATTGATCTTTATAGATTGCTTATAAACCTCTTCGGCTTTATCATACATATTTAGTTTGCGATACGCGACTCCTAAATGATCGATCGCATCGACAAACGTCGGCTCTAACTCGATCGCTCTTAACAGATATTTAGAGGCTTCTAAAGCTCTATCTTCTTGCAACATCGCCGTGCCGATACGATAAGCCTTCACGGCGTCTTCGTCGTCCGGTTTTACAATCGGGTCTTTTAGTATAAACTTTGGTTCTATAGGCTCTTCGGCGCAAAGGCGAACGACAAAAACCAATAGCAAAAAACCGCTTATTGCTCTCACTCTTTACCATTTACTTTTAAGGTCTTTTTCCACTCTTTTTCAAATTTCTTGCGTTTCAAAAGAGGAAGGCGATCGACAAATAATTTGCCGTCGAGATGATCCATTTCATGTTGTAAAGCGATCGCCAGCAACCCTTCGGCTTCTATCATAAACGCTTTGCCGCCGCGATCTTGATATTTGAGTTGTATTTTCGTGAAGCGGCTTATCTCTTCGGTAAATTCCGGAATGCTAAGGCAGCCCTCGCGCCACAAAATCTCCTCTTCGGCTTTTACGATTTCGGGGTTGATAAACTCCAAGCGATTCTCTTCAAGCTGTTCGCCCTCCTCGTTTGGAACGTTGACGACAAAAGCGCGAAGCGCCTCGCCGACCTGTATCGCCGCCAAACCCACGCCGTTATGCTCGATCATCGCCGCGTGCATATCGTCTAGCAACTTGCCTAACTTCTCGTCAAACCTAGAGACGGCGAGCGATTTTTGTCTAAGTTTTTTATTGGGATATAAAACAAGCTCCCTAGCCATCGGTTTTATCGCTCTCCTCAAACGGAGCCACCTCAAACACTTTGCCCTCCGCGTCCGCTTTGTTCATAGCGTCAAGCGCGCGCACCATCACCGTTTCGGCTTCCTGCGAGACGCTCAAAGCGGCGACGCCTATGCATATTTCAAGTTTAATCTCCTGATCGGCGATAAAAAAATGCGAGCCGCTCGTCATCTCCGCGACGCGAAGCGCGGCGCGCGAGGCGTTCTGTTCGTCGGTATGTTTAAGCAGTATGCCAAAGCACCCGTCGCCAAAGTGCGCCACAACGTCGCTGCGCCTAGAGGTTTTCATAAAGAGCTTGGAGATCGTGCGGTTGATCAATCCAAGCTGTTTTTCGCTCGAAACTCGCTCTTTGATTTTACCGCTTAGCTTAGCCAGCATTAGAGTGCTTTGATGTTCAAACTTTCCAATTTGCGCGATCTCGGCGCGAATCTGCTCCGTAAGATAACGTTTGTTGAAAATGCCGTATTGCGAGTCATATATGGTCTCTCCTTTGACGTCCTGAATAATTTTCGCGCTTTTTGCGTAGAGATTTTTTATCACGATCGCCTGCGAATTTAGCGCTAAGGTTAGTTTTTCCAGATCGTTATTCAGCGCGAGCGCGAGATTTTGCACCGCGCTTGGATTGTTGATCGCCCTTGCCTCTTGCGTCCTACGCCTACTGATCTGCGCCATATTGCTTACGTTCTTAAACAGCGTCGCCACGTTCTGCAAAATCTCCTTGAAGATTCCAAAACCCTCTTGCAGTTGCCGCTCCATACGCATGCGTTTTTCGTCTTCGCTGGAGCTTTCGCCCTCGATCATATCGCTCATCGCTTTACGAAATTCGTAGGGCTTTTCGTCGAGCGCTTTTTCAAAATAGAGTTGATAGTAGTTTGGCAACGGCGGCAAGTTGTCTTTGGCGAGATCTTCCAAAACTCCGCGCGCGAAATTTTCTAGCTCGCCCGCGCCGTTCGCGTTAGCGAGGACGCTGGGCGCGGAAACGGCGGCGTCGTTCGCGCCGACATTGACCCCTTTCCTTAATAACACGCTGCCTTCTCCTTGTAAAAAACCGCTACTTTAGACTCTTTTCTACAACCGCGTCTATTATGCCATAATTTAACGCCTCTTTCGCGCTCATAAAAAAATCGCGATCGGTGTCGTTTTGAATCGTTTTAAGCGGCTTTCCCGTGTTTTGCGCCAATATCTCGTTGATTATCGCCTTGACGCGAACGATCTCTTTTGCCTGTATCTCTATATCGGTCGCCTGTCCCTGCGCGCCCCCAAGCGGCTGGTGAAGCATAATGCGCGAGTTAGGTAGCGCGTGGCGCTTGCCCTTCGCGCCGCACGAGAGCAAAAACGCGCCCATCGACGCGGCTTGCCCGATGCAGATCGTCGCCACGTCGGGCTTGATATACTGCATCGTGTCGTAGATCGCCATTCCGCTGGTAATCACGCCGCCGGGCGAATTGATGTATAGGTAGATGTCCTTTTGCGGCTCTTCCGCTTCCAAAAACAGAAGCTGGGCTACGATGGAGCTTGCCACCGCGTCGTCGATCTCGCCGCCGAGCATTACTATCCGATCTTTAAGCAGACGCGAATAGATATCGTAGCTTCTCTCGCCGCGTCCGGTTCGCTCGATCACATAGGGAATATAGTAACTCATCTTCAGCCTTTATTGGATTTAACCGCGTCATTAAGTCGTTATGTTTTGCTCGGCTTGCTTCTCTTTTTTCGCGCCGCTTGGCTTCTTGCCCGTCTTTTTGGGCGGCGCGTCGCCGATCGCTTCGCTTTGCGCGGCTCTATCTAGCAGCGTCGTTAGCGCGCGATCTTCCGTAAGCGACATTCGCACTACCGCCGTTAGGTTGTTTTTGCGATAGTAATCTAGCGTTTCCTTAGGATTTTGCCCCGATTGCATAGCTTGATAATAGATTGCCTGCGTAACCTCGCGATCGCTAATCGAGATATTCTCCGCTTTGGCGATCGCGTCGATAAGCAGCGTCGTTTTTACGCGCTCTTTCGCTTCGTCGCGAAACTCCTCTCGCAAATTTTTAAGCGCCGTTTCGTCCGTTTGCAGCCTTTTTAGCTCCTGTTCGTCAAGCGTTCTCGCTTTTTGCGTCGCAAGATGATCGATCTCCTGCTCTAAGATGATCTCCGGCAGATCGAAATCGTATTTTTTAAGCAACGCCTCGATCAGCTTAGGGCGCAACTCCTCGTTGTAGAGTTTGCTTTTTTGCTCGTCGTAAAGGGTCTTTCTGGCGGCGTTTTCCAATTTTTCAAGATTCGCGTCGTCAACCCCGGGGAGCAGTTTTTTGGCTATTTCGTCGTTAAGCTCGACGTTCTTTTTAACCTTGATCGCTTTAAGCGTTATATCAAACGTAGCCTCTTTGCCGGCGATCTCTTTAGCGTGATAATCCTCCGGAAAAGTAACGGTGATTTTTCGTTCCTCGCCCGCTTTCAAGCCGATCATACGCTCTTCAAAACCCGGGATAAAGCCGTTTGAGCCGATCTTGATCTCGTAATCTTTCGCCGAAGCGTTGGCGATAGGTTTGCCGTCGATAAAGCCGTCAAAATCAAATTGAGCGTAGTCGCCTTTTTTCAGCCCGCGTTTTTCTTGGATCGCTTCGGGAGCTACGACGGCGTCGGCGGCTTTTTCCAGCGTTTCGCGCAAGCTATCGGGCGAAATCTCGATCGGCTTAAACGAAGGCGTTAGCGCGTTATAATCTCCAAGCTCTATAACGGGACGCAAAGATAGTTTAAGCTCCAATTCCAAAGCGCCGTCTTTTTCGCGGCTATTCGTTACGATCGGCATGCCGATTAGCTCCGGTTTGTCGAGGCGCTTTAGCCCCTCCTCAAACGCTTGATTGGCAAGCCTGCTTTTAACGTCGGCATTTAGCTGGTCTTTAAAACGGCTTTTAATGATCGACGCGGGGATTTTGCCCTGCCTAAATCCCGCTATTTTGGTCTCTTTGGCGATCTTCGCCGCAACTAGGTTTTCGGCTTTAAGAATCGCCTCCTTGTCAAATTCGACCGTAATAAGAGCGTTTGCGCCGTCTATCTTTTTGGCGAAAACTTGCATATAAATCCCTTGTGAAGAGTGATAAGTCGCGGATTTTAGCCAATTTTATATTTTGATTGCGCGTCGCTTGCCGACAAGAGCGTTTGACGCGCCGCGCCGGACTGATCGCTCGCCGTTACGAAATCGCCCCGTTTGTATTCGCTCGCTCCATAAACGCAAAACGCCGTTTTCGTTTTATCCTTATCGTATGCGTTAAAGCGTTTTCAGCGACTCGATCAGATCGCTAGGGGTCATAGCAAAGTTTGCCCCCTTGAAGCGTTTAGCCGCCAGCGCGTGCGCTAACGAGGCGCAGATCGCCGAATCCAGCGGACTGTAGCCTTGCGCTAATAGCGCGCCGATCATGCCCGTAAGCGCGTCGCCGCTGCCGCCTTTGGCTAACGCGGAGCTTCCAAGCGGATTGATAAAACGCCGAGCGCCGCTTGTTATGATCGTGTTGGCGCCTTTGAGAACCAAGATCGCATTTGGAAAAGCCTTGCCAAACGCTAAACTTAGCGCCATTCGTTTTTCCTGTATATCCGCCGTCTTATAAACCCCCAGACCGCACCGATCCAGCAAAGAGGCAAACTCTTTTGGGTGAGGGGTTAGCACGACGGGTCTGTTTTGCTCCAACAGATCGCGAATAAAGGGGCGCGAAAGCGCGTCCGCGTCGATCGCGGCGGGCAGATCGCCGATAATATCCAGCAGCTCCTCGTCCAGATACGCCTCGCCAAGCCCCATTCCAAACGCGATCGCGTTAGTCGTTTCGGCGGGTTTTTGGGCTTGCATAAGATCAAACGGGATATAGATATGCCGCTCTTTGCTAATTATCGTCGTCAATCCCGCGCCGAAACGAAGCGCCGCCGTAGCGCATAGCGCCGCGGCTCCCGCTTTGTCTCCCATCACGACGGCTAGATGACCGTAAGTTCCTTTGTGGCTGTCTTGCGTATGACGAAAAGGCAAATTCAGATCGCTCTCTTCTAGCAAGAAAGCGTCCGCGCTAAGCGCGTAAGCGTCTCGCGGAATACCCAGATCGGCTACGACGATTTCGCCGACGCGATCTTTAACCTTGTCGCTAAACAAGGCGAGTTTAGGCGCGCCCATCGTTACGGTCAAATCCATCTTGGCGCATACATCAAAAGAGCCGTCGCCGCTAACGCCGCTTGGAATGTCGCAGGCGATCTTAAAGGCGCGCGTATCGTCTAGCGCCTTTACGATTTCGGCGGCGCTTTCGCCTAGCTCGCGGTTTAGCCCGCCGCCAAAGAGCGCGTCTATCAGAATATCCGACGGCTCGATCGCCTCGACCTGCGCGATCCCAAGCGCTTTAACGCGCCTCAACTGCTTTTCGCCGAGTTCGCATTTTGTTCCAAAGGGCAGATAAACCTTAGGGGCGAAGCCCTCGCGCGCGCTAAGCAGCCTAGCCAACGCCAACCCGTCCGCGCCGTTGTTGCCCGCGCCGCATACTATAAGGACTTCGCCGCGATCAAAGCGCTTAAATATCTCGCGCGCCATAGCCAAAGCGGCGTGTTCCATCAACAGCTCTTCGCTCATAGCAAAACGCTCTACGGCGCGTTTGTCTAAGCTCTCGACCGATTCGTAAAGGGCGATCACGGGCTAACTCCTTACGATAGATTCTTGCTTGCCTCGATAACCGCTGAAAAGATCGCGCGGTTCTTCTGATACGCGCTTGTTAAAGCGTTATACATAACGCCGTTTTTGCTTAACTCGCTCGTCTCTACGTCTATATCGACCGTGTTGCCGTCGTTGCGCGCCATGTGTCCGTCGCGGTAGAACAAGACGGGCTTTTCGGGCAAAGCGGACTTGGGCTGGAGATGCTTTGGGTCTGTTTGCGCTAGTTGCAGCTTTTTCTGCAGATTGCGGTTAAATTCGCTACTAGCCTGATCGGCGAGCATGTCTTCAAAATGAATGTCCTTTGATCGATAAAAAGGCGTATCGATATTGGCGATATTGGAGCTGATCAAATCTTGGCGCGTCGCTCTGGCGTTTAGCGCCGCTTCAATATATTTGTTGGAGCGATTAATCTCTATCACCTTGCGATCCTTGTCGGCAAATTACTTGCGATTATACAGCAAAAATTATTCCTAACTAGTTACACTAACGCTTATGAACAGATCGGTATGTATAGTTTCGGGGGGAATGGATAGCGCGACGGCGCTGGCGATAACGATCGCTAAAGGCAAAGAGGCGATCGGCGTTCATTTTGATTATCGTCAGCGCACGGAGCGCAAAGAGCGCGAATCGTTTAACGCGCTATGCGATCGTTATCGGATCAAATCGCGTTACGCGATCGATCTAGGCTTTTTCGAGGCGATCGGCGCGAGCGCGCTAACCGATCGCTCCATCGCCGTGCCGCAAACAATACAAGAGGGCGTTCCAATTACCTACGTGCCGTTTCGCAACGGGATTTTTCTCTCGATCGCCGCCGCGATCGCCGAAAAGGAGGGCGCGGACGAGATCGTAATAGGCGCGGTGGAGGAGGATTCTAGCGGCTACCCCGACTGCCGAGAGGAGTTTTTGCGCTCGATGCAAGAAGCTATCGATCGCGGCGTTAAAGACGAAACCGAGATCGCGATCGCCGCGCCGCTTATTCATCTATCCAAAGGCGAGATTGTGCGCGAGGCGCTTAAACTAGACGTTCCGCTGAATCTAACGTGGAGCTGCTATCAAAACGAGGATAAGGCGTGCGGCGTATGCGAAAGTTGCCGCCTTCGGCTAAAAGGTTTCAAGCAAGCGGGCGCGGAGGATCCGATCGCTTATCAAAGCCTCTAAACCTAAGAGAGCTTTTGATATAATACAAACAGATCGATTAGGAGCGCAAAATGTTTAGATTTGTCGTTTTGGTCGCGTTTTGTTTTAGCGCGAGCTTTGCAAGCGTTGATAATAACATTGAGTTAGGCGAATTTTCTGTCCGAGCCGTAACCCAAGGGGGCGAATTAACGGCAATAGAGATATTCAAGAATAAAAAACCTTTTCAAAGGATAGAGGGTGTAGAGTGGTGGGAAGAGCTGAGATATTGCGACATTAACTTTCTTTACGGCAACCTTTACGGCAACGAAGACGAGATCGGTTTTGGGTATATATGCAACGCTACTTACAGCGCATGGGAATATAAATACGATCCGCAAGAACAAATGTTTGTTTACGCGGGACCTATGGAGGGGCTTGGCGTTTCCGAGATCAAAGAAACAGATAGGTTTTATGTAGGGTTAGATTACAATCACGACCACGAAAGAAACGCGCTACGCTACAAATCTATCTTAGTTTTTCAAAAACCGTCAAATAAAATTATTCAAGAAATCCGCCGCCAAACAAGCGGACTTGATTATACTCTCAATGGAGAAGCTAATGTATGCGAAGGCGACTGTTTAGCGGTTGGCGACTATAATTTCGACGGAATCGAGGATTTTTCGCTATATGTAACAACTTACAGCTCCGCCGGAGAAGAGAGAAACTATTTCTTATACGATCCGAACGAAGAAAGGTTTGTTGTAATGGAATTTGTAGGAGAGGGAGATACTAATTTACAGTTCGATTACGAAAAGAAACTTATTACCTCCTTCCACAAGGACCCCGCGACAAGCTTCTCCGGCGCTTTTGAGCGATACTTAACGTATAAAATAGTCGATAACAAAATGGTTCAAGTAAAAGCAGAGTGCCGTATAATCTATTACGGCGAGGCAAACGACGACGAATTAACTCTGCAACACGATTGCGATAATTACGGCGGGTTTTCGCGTTTAAGCTCCGTCGGGTTGAAAAAGAATTTCGAGCTGTTTGTCGCGTTAAACGGCGATAAAACAAAGGGTACGGCGATATACAGAGGACAAAAAGAGTTTCTCGATCTTTCTTTAAGCGGTAACGTTGCAAAGGATTTTACATACAACGAAATATATAGAGGCAAAGTAAACGGCAAATATATATTTACAATCGACGGCTACGAAATAAAAGACGCCTATTACATCAATAACGCGGGCAAAAAGTTTAAGTTGAAACCGGGGTTTTAACGCGACAAAACCCCCGCCTTATTCCCTCGATGCGTTTAGGCAAACATTGATTAGTATAAGGCTAAGCCCCAAAACAATGCGAAAAGCCGTAGATACCGATGTGTTTTTATCGTCTGCATCCAAAGAGGTTTTAAGCGTATCGACCGTAATCTCTCCTCTGTGCCCCATGCCGTCTTGCGCTTCCACTCTCCACTTTCCGTCTTCGTTCGGAACAAATGCAAAAAATCCGTTCATGTCGGTTAAGCTTTTGAGCGTCTCTACTTTTGGCGACGAGGGCGAGTAGAGTTTGACTTTGGCATACATCATGGGTTCGTTATCGGTATATGAAAAACGGACGACTTTTGCGCTGCTTTTAACTTCGGATACCTCCACTCCATGAGAAAACAAAAACGCGTGCGGCAAAAGAGCCGCCGCCCCGATGCTTATAGCCTTTGAACGCTTGAGGGCGATTAATACCAGAGTTCTTTGCTCCTCTTTGGCAATGTCCACCGTTAGGTTATATTCGTAGGGATAAAACGTCTTTATCTCAAATAATTCGCCGCTCGTTGCTTCATGGATATACTCTGCAACCGTCTTAGTATTGCCGCTCCATGAAAAATAGGCGATAAGAATCTTTAGTTTTTTAATCTCATTTTGTATATTTGAGCGCATTTTTACTCCTCCATATCCGCAGGGATTAGATTGATAACCTGCACCTCATTTCGCGTACCAAGCCGCATTGGCGAACCAAATGTTCCCGCGCCTTGCGAGACTAACAATGTAGTTTTACCGATGTGATACTCTCCCGCATACAAAGGAAAAAAATATTTTACTAATATCGTAACGGGAAAGAGTTGTCCCCCGTGCGTATGACCTGAAAGCATGACGTCTATATTTCCCTCTGCTATATAGCGCATTCCAACGGGAGAATGATGCACGAGAATAGACGGCTTAGAGTTGTCTCTTGTGATTTTAGGCAACTCTTCTTGTATAGTAAGCGTATTGACCGCATGAGCGTCATAAGTCTCTTTATCGGCATTCATGTACTCCATGCCGATAAGCCAAATTCCGTGCGTTTCAACTATTTCACTGCG